>JAOULU010000056.1 GCA_029881855.1 Nitrosomonas sp.
GTCTCACGATACTCTTTCACGCCGGCGTTATATGTCTTTGCCATAATTATTTTCTCCAATTAAATCTATCAATCAAAAATTACAAAAAAGAAGCAGGTAAATAAAATAGTACTAAAAATAGAAACAGATGAAACAATAATGCAGACTATAACGAATTTAACCTATAAGAACAAATCAATAATTCTAATAACTATGATAAGGTTATGCTTATGATTATTATTGGGTGGTTAATATATGCTGCATCTAACTTTACGACAATTAAAAGTATTTGAATCTGTTGCGCGGTATTTGAGTTATTCACATGCTGCTAGAGTGCTACATTTAAGTCAACCAGCGGTTTCAATGCAGATCAAACAACTGGAGGAGAATGTTAGTCTGCCTTTATTTGAGCAAATGGGCAAGCAAATTTCTCTGACCGAAGCAGGGCGTGAGTTATATCATTACAGTCGCGCCATTTCTCAGCAATTGGCTGATATGGAAGTGGCGTTGGATGAATTAAAGGGTATGGAGCGTGGTAAGCTTAATATTTCCGTTGTTACGACTGCTAATTACTTTGCACCACATCTACTTGCTAAGTTCTGTCAACGATACCAGGGAGTTACCATTAGTCTGAATGTTTCTAATCGTGAAACTGTTTTAAAACAATTGGCTGATAATGTGATTGATTTGGCTATTATGGGGCAACCGCCTGAGAATCAAGATATTGCCAGTGAATCTTTTATGGAGAACCCATTGGTTGTTATTGCCCCACCTAACCATCCATTGTGTAAGGTAAGCAAAATAGCAGTTAAAAGACTGGGAAAGGAAATTTTTTTAGTACGTGAGCCTGGTTCTGGTACCCGTAGTGCTATGGAGCGTTTCTTTGCCGCCCATAAAGTAAGCATTAACAAGGGAATGGAAACAGATACTACCGAAGCTATTAAACAAGCCGTGCAAGCCGGAATGGGGCTAGGTATCATGTCGCAGCACACAGCTGAACTAGAATTAGAGACAGGCCGGTTAAAAGTATTGGACGTGCAAGGTTTCCCCATTAAGCGTTATTGGCATGTTGTTAATCGAAAGAATAAGCGTCTTTCAGGTGTGGCACAAGCATTCAGAGAGTTTTTGTTAAAGGAAGCCTCGGGGTTGATGTTAGCGTCAAAGATAAATGAGAATGGCTGAGAGAGATACCGTTTGGTTCTTATTTTATAATTCTGGATGACTTATAACTTTGCTTGTCATTATGTGTTGTTGGAAATAAATAGTGTTGAAATTAACAACAACAATGTCTCGTTATAATCGTTTAACTTGATGTTTTAAATTAATAAGTTTAGAGTTGCTGGTGTTGCTCAAGCACAGTTGCGAGAACAGCATTGAAGAAGAATTTTTTTAGTAAAATCACTTTTTTATAAGGTAGATAGATATGAAAAAATCAATTCAAGCTTTTTTAATTATATTTTCCTCAGCGCTTATCATAGGCTGTGCAGGACAGCCTGTTATGAATGAGGTTCCTGGTGGAATTTATGCAGGCTATAAAATGGGCAAAGATGCAGAGGGTGCCATTGGGAAAAGGGTAGGTAAGTCCTGTGCTAGTTCTGTTCTTGGTTTGGTTGCTTTTGGTGACGCGAGTATAAGAACAGCCGCAGCTAATGGTGGAATTACTAAAGTAACTATTGTGGATAAAGAAGCAATACAAATTTTAAATCTTTATGCGACGTACTGTACCGTTGTCTATGGTGAGTAGGTAGTTGGTTATGTTGAATTGTTTCAATAAATAAGAACATAACAAAAGATTTGGTAGTCAAAAGCGCAGTTTTTTTGTTTAAAAATAATACTACTTTATTTTATACAAAAAAACTGCGCTTTTATTCATAGGATCAGTTCGTTGTTTTAGCGTCGTGTATAAATACAAAATATCCCAAGCGTTCAAGCGCCATTGCTAACTTATTTAAAAAGTGATGCTCTACTAGTGTTAAATCGCGTTTAACTCCTTGCGATAATCTTTGTAAACTCTTCATCCACGTTAATTTTAGTGGCATTAGCCAAGTGGTTATAAAATACAGCCATGCCAGACATGGCGATAATCTCCATAATTTCTGCGTTATCAAACCCTAATTCTCTTAAGGTTTGGAAATCTTGTTCGCTTGATGAGTTAGCATCTTCTGCTAGTCTAACGGCAAAATCTATGGCAGCTTTGTCATTTGAATCGTCAACGACATCAATCGTATAATCATTAATAAGGCGGTCTATTTGCGCTTGTGTGATACCGATGGTTAAACAAAAAGCATGGTGTGCTGCTTCACAGTAGCGACAATTCTTTAATGAAGAAATGGCAACAAAAATCATTTCTTTGAGTCGTCTGCTGAGTTTGCCATTGGTCAGAATATGATCCATTACTGGCCAGATGCCTGCTAATGAGTCAGGTGAAATTGCCCAGACACGGAAGAAATTGGGTGTAAAGGGTGCATTTAAGGCGATCCTTATTTGACTAAATGTATCTTCAGTCTCAGGCGTTACGGTTCCATCGGCAACAATCCGGCTTATCATCTTCATGTCTCGACTCTCACGGTTTATTTAAATGAAAATACACCTATTTCAATACTAGTTGACCATCTAAATTATTCGATTGTTCCCTGATTTATTATTTGACACAAAATAAATGGGTATGATCTGTGTTTTAGGTTAAAAATAAAGGGAATGAGTTGTGAAAACACAAGTAAAAACAATAAAATTATCTGGTTTTAATGGTTCAATACTGGTTGTTTTAATGTCGTTGTTATATCCACTCGCACTTCAAGCTGACGAGATTGGTAGTGTTTCAACAAAATTTAAGATACTGGGGGCTAATGATAAAATCGTTATTGAAGCGTTTGATGACCCAGATATCCGAGGGGCAACTTGTTATTTAAGCCGGGCAAAAACAGGTGGTGTCAGTGGGGCAGTAGGTATCGCGGAAGATACCTCGGATGCTTCAATTGCTTGCCGGCAAGTCGGACCGATTGTTTTGACCGATGAAGTCAGAAATGGCAAAGCAGATGGCGATGAAGTGTTCAAGAAAAGCACATCGCTTTTGTTTAAATCGTTACAGGTTGTACGTTTTTACGATGCCAAAAGAAATGTGTTGGTTTATTTGACCTATAGTGATCGAGTTATTGAAGGTTCACCTAAAAACAGCATTTCGACCATACCTATTATGCCATGGCGGTGAATAATTGGTTTCTTATAAATGTCTACTGTTTCTTGAGTTTTAATGGATAGGGTGGTGGTTTTATTATGATCGTGGAAGCATGCCTTTAAGTCCACGCATCATTTTTGACATGCCACCTTTACTCATCATCTTCATCATTTTTTTGGATTGTTCAAATTGAGACAGTAGTCGATTGACTTCTTGTACTGATGCGCCTGATCCTGCGGCAATACGGCGCTTACGCGATGCTTTAAGAATTTCTGGTTTAGCACGTTCTTGGCGTGTCATGGAGTTAATAATGGCTTCTGTGCGACTAATGACCTTTTCATCTATATTGACATTTTGAGCTGCCTGACTAAATTGAGCTGGAAGTTTGTCCATCATGGCACTCATGCCACCCATATTCTTCATTTGCTGAAACTGCGCTTTGAAATCATCTAGGTCAAATCCTTTACCAGATTTGACCTTTTTCATTAATTTTTGCGCTTCATGTTCATCTGTGCTGCGTTGTGCTTCTTCAATTAAACCAAGCACATCCCCCATGCCTAGGATTCGAGAGGCGATACGGTCAGGATGAAACGCTTCTAAACCATTTAGTTTTTCAGCTATACCAGCAAATTTAATGGGTTTTCCAGTGACATGTTTTACGGACAAGGCTGCACCACCACGGGCATCACCATCAAGTTTGGTTAAAATGATGCCAGTTAATGGTAATGCATCTGAAAATGCTTTGGCAGTATTGACAGCATCTTGGCCCTGCATTGCATCGACAACAAATAATGTTTCTATTGGCTTGAGCAATCTTTCCAGTTCACTGATTTCCTGCATCATCGCTTCGTCAATACCTAAACGACCAGCCGTATCAACAATTAATACGTCGTGATGATGTTTGCGCGCATAATCTAGTGCGGCAGAAGCAATTTCGCCAGGTTTCTGTCCATCATGTACTGGAAAAAAATCTGCACCGGTTTGCTCGGCTAGCAGTTCTAGCTGTTGGATAGCAGCTGGTCGATAGATGTCACATGAAACCAGTAACACCTTCTTTTTCTTTTGTTCCATCAACCATTTTGCAAGTTTTCCACTACTGGTGGTTTTACCCGCACCTTGTAGTCCAGCCATGAGAATGACTGCAGGCGGTACTGTTGCGAGATTGAGGTCTTCTTTTTCTCCTCCTATAATGTTAATCAGTTCTTTGTGTACGACACCCACTAAGGCCTGGCCAGGCGTGAGGCTGGCCATAACCTCGTGCCCCACTGCTTTTTCCTTAACACGTGCTATGAAATCTTTTATAACAGGTAAGGCGACATCTGCTTCTAATAAAGCTAAGCGTACTTCACGTAATGCTTTTTGGATATTGCTTTCTGTAAGTCTTGCTTCACCACGTAAAGTTTTAATAACACCAGAAAGTCGACCGGTAAGATTGTCAAACATACTCAAAACCTCACAATATAAATGTGTATAGAATTATAATAAGACCGAATTTATTAAATATACAGGTTTATACTTTGAATTTGTTAAAGTGCCCTGTAGACTAATCAATTGTTTCAGTTTCTTATCTGTAAATACCAATGACCAGCATTTTAACTTATCTTGCGGCTTTTTTGCTTTATACAATGATTGGCTGGTATTTCTGGCGAAATACGAGAGATCAATCGTCGTTAATTAATGATGACAACGGTGCCTCAGTTACAGCACCTTTGATGCATTATGCCATGCTTGGACCCTTAACGTTTCATGCTATAACACTTTATCAGTCAATGTTTGTAGGTGCTGGACTGAGTTTTGGCTTAGGTAGCGCTATCTCAACGATAGTATGGTTAACAGCAATTATATATTGGCTCTCTGGTTTTTTTCATCGCCTACAAGGTTTACAGACACTGGTTGCACCCGTGGCAGCGGTGGCGGCAATTGCCGTGTTATTACCTTTGGTTTTTCCATCCTTACGGCCACTTGAAAACACCGAATTACCTGCGTTTAAGGCACATTTGCTAATAGCTATGATGGCCTATAGTTTGTTGACTATTGCAGCATTGCACGCTTTGTTAATGACTGTAGCAGAGCAACATTTACACCATCCAACGAAACAATCTATTCTAAATAATTTACCGCCATTGTTGGCAATGGAAAAACTTTTATTTCATATTATTTGGGTTGGATTTATATTGTTAACATTGACGCTTTTAAGTGGCGTAGTTTTTTCTAAAGAAGTATTTGGTCAGCCGCTTACGTTTACGCACAAAACATTGTTTGGTTTTATTTCTTGGGGCGTTTTTGCTGCATTACTTGCTGGTAGGCATTTATACGGTTGGCGAGGTAGAATTGCAATTCGCTGGACATTAACCGGCTTTATTACACTCTTTCTTGCTTATATTGGCAGTAAATTTGTGTTAGAAATTATTTTAAATAGATTCTAGAATCAATAAAAACCGAAGTTTAATTTATAAGCCAATATCATTCTAATAAGATTCCATAATATTGTTTTTCTTATATTAATCAGTCACTAGAGCTCTTTTTGTTAAAGATGCCTATCACATAGCCGTTACAAAAGGAATAACAATCCATTTGTAAAGGTTTTTTGATGCTTAGGAACAATTTAAGACTGCTAATTATCGGGTATTCTGATACTGACGCTGATCTATTGTCTTCTGAGCTAGCAAATGTTAATAGCGAATTTAGCTATGAGTGTATTCGGGATGTTCTAGACATCCGCTCTGCATTATATGCGTCTGACCTAGATGCCATAATCTCTAACCATGACTTGACATCATTTAATTATAAAGATGCGCTTGATGCATTAAAGATCAGTGGGCGAGATATCCCATTTATTGTTTATTCTGATAATGCAGATGAAAAAGAAGCACTATCGGCCATTCATTCAGGTGCACATGATTTTGTGCATAAAGGTAACACAATTAGGTTAGCGTTATCTATTGAGCGAGAACTCAAAAATGTTTCAATGCGACGTGCTAAGGTACAGGCTGAGACCCAGAGCTATCGTTCAGCATATTTTGATCCATTAACGAATCTACCAAAACGAAATTTATTTTGTGAACAAGTAACAGAAATATTATCTAAGAAAACTGACGCAAATAGTATTGCAGCTGTCTATTTTATTACATTTGATCGGTTGCCTTATATCAACAGTACTTATGGTTTTAGTTCTGGGGATGCATTAATTCAACAGTTATCATACCGACTATCTGTATATGCCAGTAGAAGTTGTTTGTTGACTCGTGTTGAAGGTGGGAAATTTGCCTTCTTTAACGACGATGTTACTGACTCAGAAGATATCCAACATTTTGCAAGTCGTATTATGAGGCTGACATCAACACCATTTATTATTAATAATCTTGAGTTTTATATTAAACTTAATGTTGGTATTTGTGTTTATCCGGTAGATGGTGAGTCAGCATCTAACTTGCTGGCAAATGCAGAAAATACATTGCCAGGCACTCGTGCTTTATTTCGTACAAATTATAAATATTATATTAAAGATGTTGGTGAGGATTCATCAAAACGTATTAAATTAGAAACATCCCTGCGTAACGCCATCATTAACAATGAGTTATTGTTGCATTATCAACCTATCGTTGATGTACAAGAAGGCAACATAACAGGCGTTGAGGCATTAGTTCGTTGGAACCACCCTGAGTTTGGTTTACTTATGCCAGACAAATTTTTACCGCTTGCGCATGAAACAGGTTTTATTGTTGATATAGGCAAATGGGTGCTGAGAGAGGCCTGTATTAATGCAAAATTATGGCAAGAATCAGGACATGATTCTTTGTCTGTAGCTGTTAATATTTCCGCGATTGAGCTAGACCAAACTCGGTTGATTAATCACGTCTCGGAGTATTTAACCGAAGCAGATCTAAGTCCAGACTTGCTAACACTTGAAGTTACTGAGTCAGTATTGGTACAAGATGCCGAAACAAGTATAAGAATGCTGCAAGGTCTAAAAGAATTAGGTGTAAAAATAATTGTCGATAAGTTTGGAGAAGGTTATTCGTCAATTAGTAATTTAAAGCGTTTGCCGATTGATGGTATAAAAATAGAACATTCATTTATTCGTGACATTGTAAAAGACCCTGATAATTTAGGGATCATTCAGGCAATTATTGCCTTATCGAGAAGTCTTGATTTGCCAGTGATGGCGGCAGGTATTGAAACTAAAGAACAATTCGATTTCTTGTGCGAAGAACAATGCACTAGTGCTCAAGGCTATCTGTTTAGTAAGCCTGTCAATAATGAAAACTTATCATTATTACTAGGGCATCGTAAGACGGGTACGATGGCATAAAAATTTACGTGTATTTTGCAGTATTTGTTGTTACCTATAGGTCTATTCAGATCTTTTTTGTTTGCATAACTAATTAAATGTAGGTGTTTTTCTTATATGTTGATTGGGGAAAATCTTATCTATGTTTTGGTTTACCTACCATTTACTTCTTTTCTCTAAAGAATAACAATAAAAAGTGTCAACTTTGTGTTTTTTAGTACGCAATTATTTCC
Organism: Nitrosomonas sp.; assembly: GCA_029881855.1. Classification (GTDB taxonomy): domain Bacteria; phylum Pseudomonadota; class Gammaproteobacteria; order Burkholderiales; family Nitrosomonadaceae; genus Nitrosomonas. The sequence continues at coordinate 7,679 of JAOULU010000056.1, forward strand.
TTGGAAGGAGTATTGAAATGGATTCAAAGCTAATGTTGGAAGAAATCAGAGAAGTTAATCTTAGCTATATGCTGCTTGCGCAACAATTGCTCCGTGAGGACAAAATTGCAGCGATGTATCGGTTAGGTATTAATCAGGATCTCGCTGATATTCTAGAGCGATTAAGTTCAAGTCAACTCATGAAGATGGCTGCATCAAATATGTTGTTATGTCGACTTAGATTTGATGATTCATTGATTGCAGAGATGTTATCAAGTCATAGTCGTGATCAAGCCGTTTCACATTCACATGCTACTATTCTAATGGCGGGCCAACCCGCTGAAGCAGTTGCTTAAATGCTGAGCTTGGGAGAAACTAATAATGCGTAATAAAAGTATACTAACAGAAGCTAAGCAAATACATTTGGCAACTGAACTAATTAAATTAGGTGCACGGTTGCAGGTTCTAGAGATGAACTCAAATATTAGCCGGGAAAGATTGGTGAAGTTGTATAAAGAAATAAGAGGTGTATCACCGCCAAAAGGCATGCTGCCATATTCTGAAGATTGGTTTATGAGTTGGCAGCCAAATATGCATTCATCATTATTTATTAATATTTACAATTATATTATGACGAATGCAAAGATAGATGAAATTGATGCCATAATAAAGAGCTATAAGCTTTATTTGGAGCATATTGAAGTGAACAAATTACAACGAGTGTTAAGCTTAACAAGGGCTTGGACATTAATTCGATTTGTGAAAAGTGAAGTGTTGTGTGTCACGCCATGTGTTAGGTGTCATGGTAAGTTTTTAGTGCATTCACTAGAAATACATTCCAACCATG
>JAOULU010000342.1 GCA_029881855.1 Nitrosomonas sp.
GTCGAGCGGTTGGTATAACTCAGTACCGCCATGCTCAATGAGCACGTCTTTTCCAGCTATACCCATATCGGCTGCACCATATTGTACATACGTAGGCACATCTGAAGCACGTATAATAACTAGGCGCACATTGGGGCGATTGGTATCCAGAATTAATTTGCGAGAAGTCTCAGGGTCATCCAGCGCTTCAATCCCGGCTGCTTTTAATAAAGGAGCCGTATCATCAAAAATTCGCCCTTTTGACAGGGCGATAGTAATATCAGTCATGAATAGAAGATTTATCCCAGGTTTGCAGCGGCAAAATCCCAATTGATCAGCTTATCAAGGATAGTATTAACATAGTCCACACGGCGATTTTGGTAATCGAGATAATAGGCGTGCTCCCATACATCAATGGTTAATAATGGCCTGACGTTCTGGGTTATAGGTGACTCGGCATTGCCCGTTTTGGCAACCACGATTTTATCGCCATCTAAAACGAGCCAAGCCCATCCGCTTCCAAATTGTGTCATGGCTGCTGTGGCAAATTCTTTTTTACAGGTTTCCAGGCTACCAAATGATGCCTCAATCTTTTGTTTTAATGCTGCCGGTGGTTCTCCACCGCCATTTGCACTTAGGCTATGCCAATAAAACATATGGTTCCAGACCTGTGCTGCATTATTAAAAATAGCTGCTTTGTCTGCCTTGCCAGCAGTTGCCCGGATAATTTGTTCGAGTGATTGTCCCGCTAAATCACTGCCTGCAACCAAATTGTTTAAATTGTCCACATAGGTTTTATGATGTTTTGCATAATGGAAACTTAAGGTGTGTGCAGAGATAACGGGTTCTAATGCGTTATCCGCGTAAGGTAGTGGTGCCAGGACATATTGAGAACCTGATTGTGCAGCACTGGAAAAATTATCGAGGTTATTATTAGACATTTTTTCACTCCTTAAGTAATTAAATAGTTTTCTGAACATTGTGTTTTATTTTTTAAATTTAGAATAACATGTTGCAGAATTTAGTTCGTGCGAATGGGATACTAATTCGTGCTATTTGTTTCTGTTGTGAATGTTATTTTATTGTATCCGGCCAAGCGGGCTGCTTCCATAATGGTGATGACAGACTGGTGGGTAGCTTTTGCATCTGCATTGATAATAATTAATGGGTCAGGTTGATCGCCAGCAGCAGATATTAAGGCATTACGCAAACTCTCTATACTCGCTGATGATATTGGTATTAAATTAATAGTATAACTGCCAAGTGCATCTACTGTAATATCGATCGCATTTGGTTTGTTAATGTTTTTATCAACTTCTTCTGCGCCTGCTTGTGGTAAATTGATTTCAAGCTCAGCGAATTTAGAGTAGGTTGTCGTCACTACGAGAAAAATCAAGATCACTAGCAATACATCAATCATAGGAACCAGGTTTATTTCCGGCTCTTCTTTTTGTCTGCCACGTTGAAAATTCATAGAAGTGTTGTGTTTTATCTATTGAGTATAAAGATATTTAAGATTATATAAGGAATTGCCGATTAATTCATGAATTAATCAGAAAATCCTTATAAAATAATAAATGCAAGGTCTAACTTACAAGTATGTAATACTTTCGCTTTTTAACATCTTTTTTATTCCTCTAAAATGACAAAACCATTAGTAAGTATTGTAAAGCCATTAGTAAGTATTGTTATGGGTAGTGACAGCGATTGGGAAGTGATGCAGCATGCTGTTACTGTGTTGAAGGATTTTTATATCGCATACGAGATTGAAGTGATCTCAGCGCACCGAACACCTGATTTAATGTATAAATTCGCTGAAGAAGCAACTGGACGTGGTGTTCATTGTATTATTGCAGGTGCAGGGGGCGCAGCACACCTCCCTGGCATGATAGCGGCTAAAACAACACTTCCTGTATTGGGTGTGCCTGTAAATTCAAAATATTTACAAGGAGTAGATTCCCTACTTTCTATTGTGCAAATGCCTAAGGGCGTGCCAGTTGCAACCTTTGCAATTGGTGAAGCTGGCGCAGTTAATGCCGGTTTATTTGCGGTTGCTTTATTGGCGGTTAGAAACAGTGAGCTAGGTGAGCAATTGGTTGAGTATCGAAAAGAGCAAACCGAAAAAGTT
>JAOULU010000057.1 GCA_029881855.1 Nitrosomonas sp.
CGATGCCTTTAACCTCTGCCCAGCTTGATTCTGCTGTTATTGCAGTACGTACTGTACTTCCGCTTGAATACCCAGCTGACGCGATAATGCGACGTTTTTTTCGGGAGAACCCATTACTGGGTTCAAATGACCGTGCATTTGTCGCGGAAACAGTTTTTGGAATTTTGCGCCATCGATTTTTTCTGGAAAGCTTGTCAGAACAGATGACACCACGCAGTTTGGTGCTTGCCTATCTGATCAAGTTTCAGGGTATGAATCTAAGAGAGCTCGCGTCACTCATTAGCGAGAATGAAACAAAATGGTTATCAGAAATCAAAGCAATTAAATTGGAATCTCAAACCTTAGCGACCCAAGCAGAATTTCCTGAATGGTTAGTAGAAAAACTACAATCCTTTTTGTCTGACGAAGACATCCTAAGTTTGGGGCGTTCATTACAAAATGCAGCGCCACTTGATTTAAGAGTAAACACCATTCTTGCCAAGCGTGATCAGGTCTTGCAAACACTCACCGAAGAAAGCTTTAAAGTAGAAACCACGCCATACTCACCCTGTGGTATTCGTCTTTCAGGCAAACCCGCTATCAACCGCCATCAACTGTTCCTGTCCGGAAAAATTGAAGTTCAAGATGAAGGCAGTCAATTATTAGGATACTTACTTGCTCCTAAACGTGGTGATATGGTTGTTGATTTTTGTGCCGGCGCGGGTGGAAAGACCTTGCTGTTAGGTGCTTTGATGAATTCAAGGGGACGATTATATGCATTTGATGTATCAGAAAAACGCTTAAGCAATTTAAAACCCCGTCTCAAGCGTTCGGGTTTATCTAATTTGCACGCACAACGTATTACGCATGAAAACGATATCAAGGTTAAACGTCTAGCAGGAAAAATAGATCGTGTGCTGATCGATGCGCCTTGTAGTGGCCTGGGAACCTTACGTCGCAACCCTGACTTAAAATGGCGCCAAACTCCGCAAAGTATAGAAGAACTCAAAGTCAAACAAGCCGCTATCTTAGCTGCCGCAGCCAACTTACTTAAGCCAGGTGGCCGCTTGGTGTACGCCACTTGCAGCTTCTTGCCAGAAGAGAACCAGAACATTATTCAAAACTTTCTCGACCAACACCCGCAATTTAGTCTGTTAAATTGTTCTGAACTATTTTCTCAACAGAAAATAGCAATTAATACAGGTGAGTTTCTGCAATTATCACCGCAAACACACCAAACGGATGGTTTCTTTGCTGCGGCATTAACGCGCATAAAAGACACTGAACAAAAGGAAAAGTTTTCTAAGGAGCCACCGATTAATTCTTAGCTAAATGGATAACGAGATACTTTCAGATTGAAGCACAAATCGCCGGTAATCACTATCTATAGCCAATATTAATCAGCTGTTCCCTGAGGACTCCGATTAACCTTCTTGTCCGACGATTGTAGCAATACGGGCAAGATGATTAACACACAAACCAAAGTCAACAATACACCAATGGCCAGTAGAAATCCCATGCTAGCTGTACCCTGATGAGGTGAAAATGCCAAACTTCCAAAGCCCATTAACGTCGTTAAAGTGCTATAAAAAATAGCCCGTGCAGTGCTGGTATGAAGCAGATTCTCGTAGACTACCCCGGTATTACGACTGCGATGCACCATATGCACACTACAGTCGATGCCAATACCCAGTAACAGTGGTAAGGCAATAATATTAGCAAAATTAAATGGCATACCCAGATAAACTGTTCCAGCAGCAGTAAACAAGGCGGCCAATAGCAAGGGCACCAGCACCAACAATGTTGAAACCACGTTCCTAAGCAATACCAACAACGCCAAAGTAACGCCCAGTAACGCTAACGAGAAAGCATGTACAAATGCATCAACAACAGCTTCACCAGCTTCCAAGCTAATGACTGGCGCACCCGTTGCATACGGATTAACTTGCTGCACCGCACGCACAAAACGCAACAGCGCATCGTTATCATTAATGTTTTCAGTTGGATAGACCGCTAATCGGTAAACATTATTATGACTCAGCCAGTGTGAACTTAGTGACTCAGGTAGCGCTTGTTGTGTAAACAACTCCGCTTCAAGCGCCATTTGTAGGCGCCAAATTGAGTCCGGCAGCAAACTCAGCAAATCATGACTGACTGCATCCAATAATTGTTGCGCCCGTTCACTATTATCTGATCTCTTTAACTGCGTCAATAGATTACCCAAAGACTTCTTTAGTGCAGATGCCGGAATGGCAACAGAGTGATCAGGCTGCTCAGCAATAAATGTCTCTAATGACTGTTTTAACGTCTCTAATTTAAGTCTCTGCTGTGAAACACTATAAAAAATTTGTGTTTGTGAGGGCGCAGAAAACATGATGGGCCCTAATGTTAGCGCCATTTCCTCAATCAATTGACTCTTCGCTATTTGCTCTGTTGGCACCAGATCAAGAATAGACACTACCTTATCCACTTCCGGAAGATCTGATAACCGCTGAATGATCTGCTCAGTCTCCTGATGATCGTCAGCCAAAGCAATAATATGCCAGGGCGAATCCTCAGCATCGGCCAGTAGTTCACGAAAAGTTTGCACAGACTCTGCCTGTGGATTATTTAAATTCAACAGATTATAGTCAAACTTAATTTGCGGCAATACAACTACAGAAGCGGCTATGGCAATTGTTGTTACCACATACACTAATTTCTTCGAATGCCGCGGTATATCCAATGCCTCGTTGATCGGCTTGACTGATATATAAGATATGCGCTGTCGCGTTGGAAAAAATCTTTGTAGCGCCGGTGCTAACGTAAGTGTAATCAATAAACTAATGAGCATTCCCGTACCGGAAATTAGTCCCAGTTCTGCTACGCCTCGATAAGCTGTTGGCATAAAAGCATAAAAACCAATTGCGGTAGTCACAGCACAAACCATTAGTGATCGCCCCATATCACCACCTGTTGTAAACAACGTGTCTGGAACTGACCGACCTGATTGTCTAAGCTCTTGATGACGCAATAGAAAATGAATAGCATAATCTACACCAAGACCAATATATAGCACAGCGAATGCAATCGAAATTAAGTTTAGATGCCCCACCGCAAACGTAGCAAATGCTGCTGTCAGCAATAACCCTATAATAAGACTCAACAATACGGTTAATACTGCACCAGGCGTACGCAACGCCATAAATAGCACAACCGCCACCATAACCAATGCCACCAGACCTGCATCTTGTGCACCAAGCATAGCGCTATTAAGCTCATCATAAGCTAATGCGACAGCACCCGTGATACGCATTTTCTCTACAGCCTCATCAGTCAAGCCAACAGCTTGCGCTGCATCTCGAATTGCTGCAATCGATTGCTCAGCTGCAAATAATTGTGTGTAATCCAGTTTGGGGCGAACCAGTATCAATTCCTGATAATTATCTTCTTGTCTCTCACCACCCAACAACGCTTGCCATGACAACGCACGAGATGCGCCTGAAAATTGAACATCCAGCGTTGCACTGACACCGATTAGAATTGGTGCCAAATCCAAATCCCGCCCATCACGTAATTCATCAACAGCTTCTGTTAACACAGAAGCAAAGGTGTACAAGGTCGGGTCATCTGCAATACGTGCAACAAGCGGTTGTGCTGCAGCCAAGTGATCTGTAATACGTTCTAATTCAGGAATACTCTTGTATAGCAGCCCATTTTTCTCAAAAAACTCCTCACCACTTAAATAATAGGCATCATAGAAATTAACGTCATCTTGTTGTAAGTGGTTTGCCAGGCGTTTGGCAGTTCTATGTGCTTGTTCCGGTGTAGGTGCATCGACAACCAATAACATGGTGTCTTTGTACTGAGGAAACACTTCTTTATAGCGTTCGTGATTTACACGAAAAGGTACATCCTCAGAGAGCATATCGGTTGTATCCGTGTGTACTCCGAGATTACGCGCTGTATATACCACACTTAGAGAGACAATGATTAGCGCGAATAAGATAACCCAAATCGCATTTTGATAGGAGAAAGCAGCCCAGCGTGCAAAGAATTGGTAACTACGACTGTGTGGCACTTCCGCCATTTAGTACCCTTTAAGGAAAAATAAAACTATTATTTATTAAGGAACCACTGAATCCTTAATCATTCTCGGCTAGAACAATCTTCTCCTCAAGCATTTCAATTAACGCGGAAAAGCTATCCCGTTGCAAGATAGCACGATATTCCCTACGCTTTATTGCAAGATCACTCACACCATCAAATAGGATATTTACAATACGCCATTCTCCAGAGGATTGCTGTAGAACATAGTCAAAATTAACACTATCACCGCTATCACCACCTTTAATTAACCGACTGCGAACCAATATCTGGTCTCGCGGTAATTCCTGCTGTTCAATAATCTCAAACTGTTCCCCCCCATACTTTATAAAACGTCCCGCATAGGTCGCAATACTGAGCCTCCGGAATGTATCTTTAATTAAAGTCTGTTGCTCTAATTTCATATCAGACCACAGGGTCGCACCTATAATCGTCCGGATAATTAAATCAATATCATGTGATTGATCAATCGCTGGTGTCAGAAATTCGTATCGTCCTGAATAATCAAGTTGATCACCCTCATGCATTGCTTGCAACAAAGACATTTGCAGATTATTTACAACCTGTTTCGGATCACCGGGTTTAATATCTGACGCGCTAGATAGAACCGAGATAGACAACAACACTGTCAGAACGAACAACCACACTATAGAATGAATATTTAGTTTAACTTTCATATTGGCGATTTTTCCAACTGGCGCGCTCGCCGCGCCAATAACGTACTGCTGAGGTCCATGTCATAGCTAGATATAAAGTGCCGATAATTGGCAATGTAAATACCCATAATGGCGAACGACGATAATAAAATAGGGTTGGTGTATAAGCAAATAACATAGCAACCCATACCAAGACACCTACTATATATACATCTTCAATAGGTTTAATCAAAAGCATCAATGGCGCAAACCAGAACATGGCCATCATAATGATTGTACAGATGGAGAGTAGAACCAGCGAATAATTCAATTGTGTATAGGCTGTACGAGCAACCATATCCCAAATTGGCGCTAAGGTTTTATAGCTCCGATGACTACGTACTGCATGGCTCAATCCAATCCAAGTTCGTAATCCCATACGCTTAATACGCGCTGCTAAAGTACAATCATCAATTAACGCATCATGAAGGCTGGCAAAAGCACCCGCGGAACGTAACGCCTTTGTTTCAACTAGAATACACCCACCAGCTGCAGCTGCAACGCGTGAAGTAGGTTTATTAGCCAACCCAAATGGATACAATAATTTAAAAAATAAAATAAAAGCGGGCATTAATAACCGTTCTACGAAGCTTCTCATTGATGGCTCTGCCATCAATGATACGAATGCCAAATTTTCCTGGTGTGCTTTATGTTGCAATGTCGCAACAATACCTGGCGCCAGTTCAATATCTGCATCCAGCAGCAATGTGTAGGCTGTATTAATTTCCTGCAATCCTTGTTCCAATGCCCATAGCTTCCCACTCCAACCCACAGGCAATGTTTCACCTAAAATCACTCGCACACCCAATCGCCTAGCCTGTTCTGCGGTATCATCCGTTGACTGATCGTCTACGACTATAATACGCAGTCCCGAACCCTGTGCTTTAACATTATCGAGTGTGTGCTGGATATAAGAGCCTTCATTACGTGCCGGAATCAACACAGTAATATTATCTAATGTTTTATTATGATTAATGGAAGCATTGGGTTCTATCTGCTCGCGAGTACTCCAGGGACGCCAAGGAAGCAACATCAGTACCCACCAACAGATAGCACCAAAAATTGATCCATACAGTACAAGATCTACCATTATTCCCACCTACGGCAACTTTGGTTTGGCACCATTAACGTAATATCTTAATTTTTATTGGTAACTATTACCGGAATATCAGAAAGTTTTCTAGGCTCCTTCTTCTCCTCAACTTCCCACTCTGGCGTTGGCTCTGCAACCATATCGCCTGTTGTTTTTGGGCCTTTCATTGACACCAGAAAAGCTTTCCATGGGTTTTGTAATGTATCTTCAACTGCAGTAGCTTCATAACCACAATGCGCCATACACTGAGCACATTTTGGATTACTGGAACTACCATATTTTTCCCAAGGCGTAGTTTCCAAAAGCTCTTTAAAGGTGCCGACATATCCTTCATCAGCCAATAAATAGCAAGGCTTCTGCCACCCAAATACATTGCGTGTTGGGTTACCCCATGGGGTACATTTATAGTCCTGATTTCCAGCCAAATAATCCAAATAAAGCGCAGAATGATTCAATGCCCACTTACGTTTCAGTTTCTTACCAATATCAAAAATGCCTCGGAATAATTTCTTGGTATCCTGAGTCTTAATGAAAACATCTTGCTGCGGCGCATGCTCATAGCTGAATCCCGGTGCAATCGTTGCACCTTCTACACCTAATGACATGGCATAATCAAGAAATTCAGCAACATCTTCGGCAGTCTCTCCTTGAAACAAAGTGCAATTGACTGTAACGCGGAAACCTTTATCTAAGGCAAGTTTTATAGCTTCAACAGCACGATCAAACACACCATCTTGACAAACAGAAGCATCGTGCCTTTCTTTCAACCCATCAAGATGAACCGAGAACGTTAGATAAGGTGATGGCGTATAATCACTAATACGCTTCTTGAGTAATAGCGCATTGGTGCATAGATAAATATACTTTTTACGCGCAATAATTCCTTTAACAATCTGTGGCATTTCTTTGTGCAACAACGGCTCTCCACCAGGAATTGAAACCATTGGCGCACCACACTCATCCACTGCTTGCATACACTCGTCATAGGAAAGACGCTTATCTAGAATATCTTCCGAGTGTGCAATTTTCCCGCAACCAGCACAAGCCAAATTACAACGAAACAAAGGCTCTAACATCAGTACTAAAGGGTATTTCTTCACTCCTTTTATCTTTTGTTTGATCAAATAGCTGCCGACCGCAATCTGTTGACGTAATGGTACACCCATGCGCAAAACCTCCAAAATTACTTCAAAAAAACTGTTAATGATCAGCCAGGAAAACCGCCTAAGCCTAAAACGAAAAAATTAAAGATCAGCCAGGAAAACCGCCTAAGCCTAAAACGAAAATATATGAGAGATGCCCAGATTTGGCCAATTTTATAAACCCTTTACTATAGAACATGACTAACACTATAGCAAGTTCTTTTAAATTTGCTATGAGATGAAAATGAAAACAGGCAATTATTATAGCGCATGGCCTTCGGCACATGCACTGCATATCACGAAGGAAACACCGATTGATTCATAGGCCAAAGTCAGTCAAGCTATAAATATATAACATCTCTTCATCCATTTGACCCAGAATTAATCCACATTTCCTTAAATAAAAGTCAGATAACTTCTACCTAGAAGCTAACACCCAATGCCCGCAAGCTTTGTTTAGTTAATTGACCATTAGCAATAAGATCGTTTTGTTGCTGATAGCTCTTCAATGCAGCGGTAGTTCTGCGTCCACTATAACCATCAACAGGGCCTGGATTAAGACCAGCATCTACTAACGCCTGCTGAACACCGCGAATAATCTCAGATGTAGCGCCTACAACTTCCGCATCATCATCAAATGATTCAACTACCGCCGCATCCTCAACAATTAATGTAAGCTCCTCTATTTCTTCTAATGCCCCACCCCGAATATCCGAGATTAAATCTTGCGTATTAGAAAAAGCTTCATCTGCTTCATCCATAAGAACTATGGCAATATCAGACGCGGCATCTTCGCTCGCATCTATAGCGCCGTCGGCTGTATCTGAGATACTATCAAGCATATCTGAAGCAGTATCCAAACCGCTATTTACAGCATCGTCTATACTACTAATGCGCCCGTACTCATCTATATTAAGAACTGGCTCATCGATTACTTGCACATTTTGAACAGGGTCAACCACTATTTCCTTGCTTTGATTTGCCGCATCCTCAGGCTCATTGCTGCACCCCGATAGCAAACCAGCTGCAAGTAAGAAAACAGTACTAGTTGTTAAGGTACTCATTTTGCTTGGCTTCATTGACACCCTCCGTAAGTATATAAACAAATTCATTAACTAAATTGCACAGCTAAAACCACCCATCTTTTCATGATAAATCGAAACACCTTCAATGTTTTACTTAATTAACAAGGGAAATACCTTTAGCTCAAATTTCCTGGTGATTTATAATATTCACAATCATCTATTAGCTATTCACTTTACAATCATAACGCAAATAAAACTCACTAATGAAGGATCGTCCGCCTTATAAAAAAGACTTACGTTTGATCGGCGGGGGGCACAGCCATGTTGCGGTTATCAAGCAACTTGGCATGAAACCTATTCCCGGCATCAGAGTCACAGTGATTAGCCATGATACACATACGCCTTATTCAGGCATGC
>JAOULU010000343.1 GCA_029881855.1 Nitrosomonas sp.
ACGTACTAATTGAGAAAATTTATTGATGGGCATAATGCCAGGAACTATTGGAATATCTAGGCCAGCGGTTTCACATGAGTCTACAAAATGAAAATAAGCATCAGCATTGTAAAAATATTGAGTAATCGCAGCGTCCGCACCTGCCTTTACTTTCCTGACAAAGTTATCTAAATCAGATGGCGCTGATTGAGCCTGTGGATGGTATTCAGGATAGGCAGCCACATCAATATGAAAGTTTTTGCCAAACTCCTGTCTTATAAACGCCACCAACTCATTTGCATAACGAAACTCACCTGCTTGCGCCATTCCAGAAGGCAGATCACCACGTAGAGCAACAATTTGATTAATACCCGCTTCCTGATATTTCTCCAAAATAGCACGAATATTCTCCCGTGTAGAACCAATACAGGATAGATGCGGTGCTACCATATGGCCTTCAGCATGTATTTCTAACACCGTTTCAAGTGTGCGTTCACGCGTTGATCCACCGGCACCAAAAGTAACCGAAAAGAACTTGGGTTTTAATTGTGCTAACTGCTGACGAGTTTGGCGCAGTTTCTCAACACCCTGAGGTGTTTGAGGCGGGAAGAGTTCGAAACTAAAAGTTGGTACAAATTTTTTTTGTGATTCCATCTTTATTAACTATCGAAGCACTAGATTTGGAAGGCCTCGCTTAAAATAAAGCAGGCTACTTTGGAAAAGTGAAACTAACGCAACATGCTGACTTGGTTAGTTTCACTTGATATATCATCAGCTATCTAGTAACGATACATCTCTGGTTTGAACGGGCCGTTCTTATCAAGATTAAGATACTGTGCCTGCTCATCAGTAAGTACGGTTAAATTTACCCCTAACTTTCCAAGATGTAATCGGGCAACTTTTTCATCTAAATGTTTAGGTAGCACATAAACATCTTTTTGATAGTCATCGCCATTTTGCCAGAGTTCCATTTGTGCCAACACCTGGTTGGTAAATGAACTAGACATAACGAATGAGGGATGTCCTGTTCCACAACCTAAATTCACCAATCTACCTTGTGCCAATACGATGATACGACGACCAGTCGGGAATATCACGTGATCAACCTGTGGCTTGATATTTTCCCACTGGTATTTTTGTACGGAAGCGATGTCAATTTCAGAATCAAAGTGACCGATATTACAAACTATGGCCTGATCTTTCATTTTCAGCATATGATCATGTGCAATCACTCTTAAATTGCCAGTTGCTGTGACAAATATATCCACTTGATCACAGGCTTCATCCATCGTAACAACACGGTATCCTTCCATCGCCGCTTGCAACGCACAAATTGGGTCGATCTCAGATATCCATACTGTTGCTCCCAAACCACGTAACGATTGTGCACAACCCTTACCCACATCACCATAACCACAAACCAATGCAATTTTGCCTGCAATCATCACATCAGTCGCACGTTTAATACCGTCAACTAACGATTCTCGGCAACCATAGAGATTATCAAATTTAGATTTTGTAACAGAATCATTGACATTAAATGCTGGAAACGGTAATTCACCATTTTTCTGCATTTCATAGAGACGATGGACACCCGTTGTGGTTTCTTCTGTCACACCTTGTATACCCGCCAGGTTTCTAGAATACCAACTCGCATCAACAGATAGCTTCTTTTTAATGGAAGCAAATAAAACCTCTTCCTCTTCGTTGGTTGGATTCGCAATGACCGTTATATCTTTTTCCGCTTTGCTGCCTAAAATAAGTAGTAATGTCGCATCACCACCATCATCCAGAATCATGTTGGCACCACTTTGCTGGCCTGCTACAGACCACTCAAAAATTTCATGTGCATATTCCCAATAATCTTCTAGAGATTCGCCTTTATAAGCAAATACTGGAATACCTTTTGCAGCAATCGCAGCGGCAGCATGGTCTTGCGTCGAATAAATATTACATGAAGCCCAGCGTACTTCTGCGCCCAATGCAACCAGGGTTTCAATAAGTACAGCTGTTTGAATGGTCATGTGTAATGACCCTGCAATACGCGCACCGGTTAGCGGCTTTTGATTACCATACTCTTCACGCAGTGCCATCAAACCAGGCATTTCTGTTTCAG
>JAOULU010000344.1 GCA_029881855.1 Nitrosomonas sp.
TCTTTTAAAATAGGTAGAATGTTATGGCGCAGGAAATTTCGATTGAAATGACTGCTGTCATTACTTTCATCATGAATCCAATTTAGCTGTTTTTGTTTGGCATAGGCTTCAATTTTACTGCGGGAGATTTCTAATAGTGGTCGTAGTATCTGAGGTGCTTGACTAGATGTTTGTTCTCTAATCACGGGCATTGCACTTAAACCTTTAATACCTGCACCGCGAAACAATTGTAGTAATAAAGTTTCCGCTTGATCATCTAGATGCTGTGCTAGTGCGATGTAGTCAGCTTGTATGTTATTGAATATTTGATACCGCTCATCTCTGGCAAGTGCTTCTAGACTAATGCCGGGTTCGTGATTGATGCTGAGGGTTTTGACAGTAATGGGCATGTCAAATGAATGACAGAGGTCACAGCAAAACTGGCTCCAAAGGTCAGCATTGCTACTGATACCATGGTTAACATGGACAGCGGAAAGTTTGAACGGTATTTGTTTTGACAGTGTGGTTAGTAAATGAAGTAAGACAACAGAATCAATGCCGCCACTTAATGCAATGGCAATGTGGCTGTTTGGCTTAATATGCGCAAGCAGTACTCTCTCGGTCTCACATAGAATACTATTCGACTTTGACTTCCTTAAATGAACCATAGCCCATTAGTCGCTCAAGGCGCTTCTCTACCAGTTTTTCAGTTGAGTAATCTTGTAATCTTCTTAAGGATTCCTGCAACACATTTTTCACCGATTGCATGGTACCTGGGTAATCGCGGTGAGCGCCACCGATGGGTTCTTCAATAATGCTATCAATCAGCTTGACTGCTTTAAGCCGGTCAGCAGTAATTCCCATAATTTCAGCGGCCTCAGAAGCTTTGTCGGCACTTTTCCAAAGAATGGAAGCGCAGCCTTCGGGAGATATCACGGAATAGGTCGCGTACTGCAACATATGTACGACATCACCAACTGCGACTGCTAAAGCACCGCCAGAACCCCCTTCTCCAATAACAACACATATGATAGGAACCTTTAGTTCGGATAAAACATAAAGATTCTTGCCAATGGCTTCAGATTGACCGCGTTCTTCTGCATCAATGCCTGGATAGGCACCCGGTGTATCAATAAAAGTGATCAGCGGAATAGAGAATTTCTCAGCCAAGTGCATTAACCGTAGTGCTTTGCGGTAACCTTCCGGTTTTGGCATGCCAAAATTGCGATGTATCTTTTCTCGTGTGTCACGACCCTTTTGATGGCCGATAACCATGACTGTCTGGCCATTAAAACGGGCTAACCCGCCGACAATGGCATGATCATCCGAAAAATTGCGATCACCATGTAATTCTTCAAAATCTGTAAATAGATGTTTGATGTAATCGAGTGTATAAGGACGTTGTGGATGTCTGGCAACTTGAGAGATTTGCCATGGTGCAAGTTTTGCATATACACTTTTGGTCAGTGACAGGCTTTTGGCTTGTAAGCGTGCTATCTCAGCTGATATATCGAGTGCAGAATCATCTTGCGCAAAGCGTAATTCTTCAATTTTTGCTTCAAACTCAGCAATACTTTGCTCGAAGTCCAGAAAAGTAATTTTCATTATGGGCTAAGTTATAATTCTAAAACTGTGATGATACAGGATTTGTGTGTTTATCTGCATTGATACGTTAACTTTTAGCAATTATACGAGGAAATTTTCATGAAACGACGTGGCTTTCTACAGATTATCGGAGTGATCACGGCGCTGCCCGTTATTTCACTGTATTTGTCTGAGAAAATTATGGCGGGCACAGTCAGGCGCGTGGCGGGTTGAACGGCTTAATAAATCTCATGATGCTTGGCGTGGGCTGGTTTCTGCTGAAGCCCACAGAGTGCTTTTCGAAGAATATACGGAGTTGCCTGGGAGCAGCGAACTCAATCATGAACATCGTGAGGGTACATATGTTTGTGCTGCATGTTATCTCCCGTTATTTGAGAGTCAGCATAAGTATGAAAGCGGAACAGGATGGCCAAGTTTCACGCAACCTATTACCGGACACATGGGAACCAAACATGACTATAAATTAATTATTTTACGTACTGAATATCATTGTGCACGGTGTGGAGGG
>JAOULU010000059.1 GCA_029881855.1 Nitrosomonas sp.
CCTGTGAGTGTCCTATCAACATCTGAGTTAAGTGGTTTGAATGCAGCTCAGATGCTGGGTGAAAGTGCAGATCAAGCGGGAGATAAGTGTCAGGCATTTATATTAATGAATGTAGAGCCAGAATATGACAGTTATGATTCCCAGCAAGCATTGAAAACCATTAAATCAGCTGAATTTGTAGTGTCGATGAGCGCTTATAGGGGAAATGCTGAAGATTACTCGGATGTAATTTTACCCATAGCGCCATTTACGGAAACCTCCGGGACTTATGTTAGTACAGAAGGACGAGTGCAAAGTTTTAACGGGGTTGTAACTCCAATGGGTGAAGCGCGACCGGCTTGGAAAGTAATTCGAGTTTTGGCCAATTTGTTAGAGCTTGAAAATTTCGATTATGAAACACCAGAACAAGTACGCACAGAAATTTTCCCTGATGGTACAGATATTAATAATAATCTGAGCAATAACCTAAAAAGCTTTGATATCCAAATCAGTGAAAATAGCGCCGAAGGCATTCAGCGTATTGGTGAAGTGCCCATTTATCGTGCTGATCCGATTGTGCGGCGAGCAGAATCTTTGCAAATGACGCAAGATGCAACAGCACCACGTGCTTGGATGTCAGTTGAATTATTGCATCGTTTAGAGATTAATGCTGGAGATAAAATAACAGTGAAGCAGGGAGAAGGTACTACACAACTAGAAGCTGCTTGCGACGAGAATCTTCCTGCCAATAGTGTACGCATTGCTTGTGCACACCCAAACACGATTGCTCTAGGTGCTATGTTTGGGGAAATATTGGTGGAGAAGCTGTAATGGTAAGGGTTGGGATTTATTAATGATGGAATCTATACAACAACAGTTTGAGCAGATTTTTGGAGCCGAATGGGGCGGTATGTTGTTCTCATTAGCAACAAATATGACATTTATATTTGCCATCGTCGTTCCATTGTTGCTTGGCGTAGCTTATCTAACTTTTGCTGAGCGCAAAATTATTGCTTATATGCAGATTCGTGTCGGCCCAAATAGGGTGACATTCTTTGGTATTCCATGGTTGCGCGGCTGGGGACAGCCCATCGCGGACGCTGTTAAAGCGATCATGAAGGAAATTATAATACCAACGGGTGCTAATAAATTTCTGTTTATATTAGCTCCGGTATTGACAATTATGCCAGCACTAGCGGCTTGGGCAGTTGTGCCCTTTTCACCGGAAGTTGTATTGGCTGATATTAATGCGGGCTTGTTGTATATTTTGGCAATGACATCAATGGGTATCTATGGTGTGATTATCGCGGGATGGGCATCTAATTCAAAATATGCTTTTTTGGGAGCCATGCGTTCAGCAGCACAAGTAGTTTCATATGAATTAGCCATGGGTTTTGCTTTAGTGTGCGTGTTAATGATGTCTCAAAGCTTAAATTTAGGGGATATTGTCAATGGGCAGCAAGGTGGCAGCATGCTAAATTGGTATCTAATACCATTATTCCCGATGTTTTTGGTGTATCTGATTTCAGGTGTGGCAGAAACAAATCGCGCGCCATTTGATGTGGCTGAAGGCGAATCAGAAATTGTTGCTGGATTCCATGTGGATTATTCAGGTATGGCGTTCACGGTATTTTTCTTGGCTGAGTATTCCAATATGATACTGATGGCAACTTTAACAGCTATTATGTTTTTGGGTGGTTGGTTGCCGCCATTGGATATTGCACCATTAAATATGATTCCGGGGTTCCTGTGGTTATTATTTAAGGTTGCTTTTGTATTGTTTTTCTTCCTTTGGTTCCGTGCGACATTCCCGCGTTATCGCTATGATCAGATCATGAGATTGGGCTGGAAAATATTTATTCCAATTACATTAGTATGGATAGTGGTAATAGGTGCAATCATGCAGTTGCCTGATTCAATACGAGATATGCCACCTCTGAATATTTGGTTCTAAAATAGAGACAAACACGATGAATAGTATCAAAAAATTTTTTAGTACCTTTCTGCTACTTGAACTCTGGAAAGGGTTGATGGTTACAGGGCGTTATCTGTTTAAGCCAAAGATTACCGTTCATTATCCAGAAGAGAAAACACCGCAATCACCACGTTTCCGGGGTCTGCATGCACTGCGTCGTTACCCTAATGGGGAAGAAAGATGTATTGCCTGTAAATTATGTGAAGCCGTTTGTCCGGCAATGGCCATCACTATTGACTCAGAAGAACGCGAAGATGGGACTCGCCGTACAACGCGCTATGATATTGATTTGAGTAAATGTATCTTCTGTGGGTTCTGTGAAGAATCCTGTCCAGTCGATTCAATCGTTGAAACGCGCATACTTGAATATCACGGTGAAAAAAGAGGTGATCTGATTTATACCAAGGAAATGTTGTTGGCTGTGGGAGACCGATATGAAGATCAGATTGCAAAAGATCGAGAAGCCGATGCACCTTATCGTTGAATATTGTTGGTAAATACAAATGATTTTTCAGGACGTTATTTTTTATATTTTTGCAACAATCCTGGTGGTATCTGCGCTAGGCGTTATCACTGCGCGTAACCCAGTTTATTCTGCGTTGCTATTGGTTCTGGCATTTGTTACATGTGCAGGTTTATGGTTGCTTCTGGAAGCTGAGTTCTTAGCGATTACATTAGTTTTAGTGTATGTGGGTGCTGTTATGGTGCTGTTCCTATTTGTCGTGATGATGCTAGATATTAACCTTGATCGTTTGCGAGAAGGATTCTGGAAATGGTTTCCATTTGGTTCTCTAATTGCGCTAGTCATTGTTGCAGAGATAGCAATGGTTGTGATGGGTAAAGATTTTGGGCTGGAGCAAATGCCTGCACCTGAACCCCAAGCAGCTGATTATAGTAATACCAAAGCGTTAGGACGATTAATTTACACTGAATATGTTTATGCTTTTGAGTTGGCAGCGGTACTTTTATTGGTTGCAATGGTTGCTGCAATCGCACTGACACTTCGCCAACGTGAAGATAAAAAATCACCTAACCCATCTAAACAGGTACGTGTGAAAAAAGAAGATCGATTACGTATGGTGGCAATGCCATCAGAGAAGAAAAAATGAAGCTATTAATTAATGAATAAGATAGCTATTTTGAAATATATAAGAAGAGGTAGTTAGCTTGGTATCGTTATCCCATTATCTGGTACTTGGTGCGATTTTGTTTGCTATCGGTATTGTTGGTATTTTTCTAAATAGAAAAAATGTCATTATTATACTGATGTCCATCGAACTGATGCTGCTAGCAGTGAATATGAATTTTGTTGCGTTCTCACACTATTTGCAGGACATATCCGGGCAGATTTTTGTATTCTTTATTCTGACGGTGGCTGCAGCTGAGTCTGCGATAGGTTTAGCAATATTAGTCGTGTTATTTCGTAATCTTCGTACGATCAATGTTGATGACCTGAATAAGCTTAAAGGTTAAGACAAAATACGTAGAAGAAATTGAGTGCACATAACTGAAATAAGAATATAGATCGAGATGCAAAAACTTTATTTACTGGTGCCGCTTGCACCGCTGGTAGGCGCACTAATAGCTGGATTGTTTGGTCGTTATATTGGCCCTGCATGGAGTCATCGAGCAACGATCCTATTGGTATTTGTTTCTTTCGTTGCATCCATAGTTATTTTTATGGATGTGTTGGAAGGAAATGTATTTAATGGCACCGTGTATACGTGGCTGGTTACTGGCGATACAACGTTTGAAATCGGCTTCCTGATTGATAAATTATCAGCAACCATGATGGTGGTTGTCAGCCTGGTTTCATTAATGGTGCATATCTATACCATTGGCTATATGCACGGAGATCCGGGTTATCAACGCTTCTTCTGTTATATCTCTTTATTCACCTTCTCAATGATGATGTTGGTGATGGCCAATAATTTTCTGCAGCTCTTTTTTGGATGGGAAGCGGTTGGGCTGGTTTCTTATTTATTGATTGGGTTTTGGTATACACGACCGACAGCAATCTATGCCAACATGAAGGCGTTCTTAGTCAATCGTGTCGGTGATTTCGGTTTTCTTCTGGGTATTGCGTTGGTGTTAATGTATTTTGGCACACTCGATTATGCTACTGTTTTCTCACAAGCGCCTGGAATGGCAGATCAAACGGTAGACTTAATACCGGGAGTGTCTTGGTTAGTCATAACCGTCATTTGTATTTTGCTGTTTGTTGGTGCGATGGGTAAATCTGCTCAATTCCCGCTACATGTCTGGTTACCGGATTCAATGGAAGGCCCAACACCGATTTCAGCGTTGATACATGCAGCGACAATGGTGACGGCAGGTATATTCATGGTGGCGCGTATGTCACCACTGTTTGAGCTATCAGACGTAGCACTTTCGACAATACTAGTGATTGGTGGTATTACGACACTATTTATGGCGATGGTTGCGGTTGTACAAAATGATATCAAACGTGTTGTTGCATATTCGACCTTGTCACAATTGGGATATATGACGGTTGCACTCGGTGCATCAGCATACTCTGCGGCGATTTTCCACTTAATGACACATGCTTTCTTCAAGGCAGTACTATTTTTAGGTGCGGGCTCAGTAATCATGGCGATGCATCATGAACAGAACATGCAAAAAATGGGTGGCCTCAAGAAATATATGCCCATCACCTATTGGACAATGTTTATTGCAGCAGTTGCCAGTGCTGGTGTTCCAGGATTCTCTGGATTCTTTTCTAAAGATGCCATTATTGAGGCGGTAGGTTTTGCAGATATTTATGGCGCTGGTTTTGCATATTTTTGTGTGTTGGCGACGGTATTTGTCACTGCACTATATACCTTCCGGTTAATCTTCATGACTTTTCATGGTAAACCGCGAATGGACGCACATACAAAAGAACATCTTCATGAATCGCCCTGGGTTGTAACTGTTCCATTGGTTATTTTGGCAATTCCGACGATTGGCGCTGGGTGGTTTATCGGACCGATCGTGTTTGGTGATTACTTTGAGAATGTAATCCACGTATTGCCACAACATGATGCGATTGAGAAGCTAGGTGCAGAGTTCACAGGTGTGTTTGGCATGATGGTTCATGCGTTATCGACAGTGCCATTCTGGTTATCTGTAGCGGGTATTTTTACAGCCTGGTATTTATATACGGTTAGAACCGATATCCCGGGCAAGATAAAATCTCGTTGTGGTCCAATTTACACTTTACTCGACCGAAAATATTATATTGATGAATTTTACTCTTGGTTGTTTGCTGGAGGATCGCGAGCATTGGGTACAGGATTATGGAAGTACGGTGATGTTAAATTGATTGATGGCTTCTTTGTTAATGGCGCAGCTCGCGTGGTTGCATGGACAGCTCTGCTGGTTAGGCGTTTTCAAACAGGCTATATCTATCACTATGCATTTACCATGATTGTCGGCGTATTTATCATTCTGACGTTATGGCTCTATCATTTTTAATCACCGATTCTAAATGTATTGTGTTGATAAATTTTAGTATATCTAATAAAGCTGAAACGCTAATAAATAAAACGGAATAAACATGTTGTTTGGTATCCCACTATTAAGTTTGATTATTTGGCTGCCAATTATGGTTGGTATCGCCGTATTTGCTACCGGGGGTGATCGCAATGCACCGCTTGCACGCTGGATTGCGTTAGTAGGGTCAATTTTGGGATTGATGGTGGCGATTCCGCTATATACAGGGTTTGACGCCACAGCGAGTGCTATGCAATTTGTTGAGCATCGTGCCTGGATCGAGCGTTTTAATATTAATTATCATCTCGGTGTTGATGGTATTTCAAT
Source organism: Nitrosomonas sp. (assembly GCA_029881855.1). Classification (GTDB taxonomy): domain Bacteria; phylum Pseudomonadota; class Gammaproteobacteria; order Burkholderiales; family Nitrosomonadaceae; genus Nitrosomonas. The sequence goes on from JAOULU010000059.1 coordinate 5,777, forward strand.
GCCATTAATTTTATTGAATTGTTTTATTACACCTCTGGTTGTTATTGCAGGCTGGAAGGTAATTCAGGATCGTGTTGCTCAATATATGGGCGCGTTCTTAATTATGTCTGGCATAGTTAACGGTGTTTTTTCATCACTTGATGCTATTTTGTTTTATGTGTTCTGGGAAGCTTCACTGATTCCCATGTTTCTGATTATCGGTATATGGGGTGGCCCCAATCGAGTCTATGCAGCAATTAAATTCTTTCTTTATACGCTGCTAGGTTCTTTGTTGATGCTGATCGCATTTATTTATTTGTATCAGGCATCTGGCGGGAGCTTCTCAATAGAGGATTATCATCAGTTACCCATAGCGTTTACACCGCAAATATTAATATTTATTGCATTTTTATTAGCTTTCGCAGTCAAGGTGCCTATGTGGCCGGTACATACATGGTTGCCTGATGCACACGTGGAAGCACCGACTGGTGGTTCAGTGCTTTTGGCTGCAATATTGCTTAAATTAGGTGGTTATGGATTCTTGCGTTTTTCGATGCCTATTACGCCTGACGCCAGTCAATATTTGTCGGGCATGATGATTGCATTATCATTGATTGCAGTCGTCTATATTGGACTCATTGCATTAATGCAAGTAGACATGAAAAAACTGATTGCTTATTCATCGGTTGCACACATGGGCTTTGTTACACTGGGTTTTTTCTTGTTCAATGCTTATGGTGTTGAAGGTGCGATGGTTCAGATGATTTCACATGGATTTATTTCTGCAGCTATGTTTCTGTGTGTTGGTGTACTTTATGATAGATTGCATTCGCGTCAAATTGCTGATTATGGCGGTGTAGTCAATAAGATGCCGATATTTGCTGCATTCTTCATGCTGTTTGCTATGGCAAATGCTGGTTTACCAGGCACAAGTGGATTTGTTGGCGAATTTATGGTGATTATGGGTGCTGTTAAAGTGAATTTTTGGTATGCGTTTTTGGCGGCAACAACCCTTATTTTCGGTGCAGCTTATACACTTTGGATGTATAAACGTGTTATTTTTGGTGCTGTAGCCAATCCAGCTGTTGAAAAATTAGAGGATATCTCCCGGCGTGAATTTGCATTGTTAGCCATTTTGGCTATTACGGTTTTATGGATTGGTGTTTATCCCTATCCACTGACAGAAGTTATGCATACCACAGTAGAAAACTTGTTAGTACATGTAAGTCAAAGCAAGTTGTGATTAAGTGATTCTGGAATAGTAATATTTCTTGATATTAGGATTAAGAGTTAATGAATTTTATACCACCCGATTTTGCACCAGCCTACGCTGAGATATCCATGCTAGTCATGGTGTGTGTGGTAATGCTGGCTGATCTAGTGGCAGGTGAGAAGAGGCGCTATGTCCCCTATCTGTTGACACAGGCTGCACTACTAGGTTGTGCATTGATTACGTTTGTAACATTCTCAACAGAAACCAGCTATACCTTCTCCGGCATGTACGTTGATGATGCCATGGCCGATATCCTTAAGTTAATGGTATATGGCACTGTGTCAGCGGTGTTGATTTATTCGCATACTTATGTGAGCGACCGCGGCATGCTAAGTGGGGAGTATTACAGTTTAATATTGTTTGCTACCCTAGGTATGATGGTGATGATCTCAGCCAGTCATTTCCTGATACTCTATATCGGACTTGAGCTGCTTTCATTATCACTTTATGCGTTGGTTGCGCTACGCCGAGACTCTCTGATGGCAACAGAAGCAGCAATGAAATTTTTTGTGCTGGGTGCATTAGCTTCAGGCTTCCTGCTTTACGGCATGTCTATGGTATATGGCGCGACGGGATCGCTACATGTAGCCAGCGTCTCAGATGCTATTCAGAGCGGAGAACTCAATCGGGAAGTACTGGTTGTCGGCTTAGTATTTATTGTCGCCGGTATCAGCTTTAAATTAAGTGCAGCACCTTTTCATATGTGGGCACCGGATGTTTATCAAGGGGCGCCTACCGCTATAACGTTATTTATTGGATCGGCACCAAAACTGGCGGCATTCGGTTTTGTAATGCGTTTGTTGGTTGAAGGCATGGGTGAAATGGTTGCTGATTGGCAAGGTATGTTGGTAATACTAGCTGTTATGTCGATGGCTGTCGGTAATATAGTGGCTATAGCTCAAACCAATATTAAACGTATGTTGGCTTATTCAACGATTTCCCATATGGGTTTCTTGCTGCTTGGATTTATTAGTGCTGATTGGAATGGATATAGCTCAGCATTATTCTATGTCATTGCCTATGTCATGATGACATTGGGCGCTTTCGCAATGATTATGCTTTTGTGCCGCAATGGTTTCGAGGCTGAAAAAATCAGTGATTTTAAAGGACTTAATAAAAGAAATTCGTGGTATGCATTTATTGGATTATTGTTGATGCTGTCATTAGCGGGTATACCACCATTAATAGGTTTTTATGCCAAACTTGCCGTATTACAAGCAGTTGTTAATGCAGGCTACATATGGCTAGCTGTTGCGGCAGTGCTGTTCTCACTCATTGGTGCGTTTTACTATTTACGTATTATTAAGTTCATGTATTTTGATGAACCTGAAACTGACGAGCCGATTGTGCTCAAGAGTGATGCAAAACT
>JAOULU010000345.1 GCA_029881855.1 Nitrosomonas sp.
TAAACGTGCTAGCGCTTTGCCACGATGACTTAATTGATTTTTTTGCACCGAAGCAAGCTGAGCAGCCGTTTTATCCAAGCTGGGTAAATAAAAATAGGGGTCATACCCAAAACCACCTTCCCCTTTGGGCTCTAAAATAATCTCACCCTGCCATGAACCATCCACAATAATAGGCTGAGGGTCATTGGCATGACGCAGCATAACGATAATACAATAATAGAATGCACTGCGGTCAGTATGGTTTCTAAGTTCTTCAACCAGTTTCTGGTTATTACGTTCATCTGATTTAGGTTCTCCAGCATAACGTGCGGAAATCACACCAGGAGCACCGTTTAGACTATTCACACAAATACCTGAGTCATCAGCTAAGGCAGGCAAACCAGTGCACTGACTGGCATAACGCGCTTTAGTCAAAGCATTTTCAATAAAAGTCATATAAGGCTCTTCGACCTCACCCACATCAAACGTTGATTGCGGAAGAACCTCAATTGACAAATGTTCAAGTAAAGCACTGATTTCACGTAATTTACCTTGGTTATTACTCGCAACAACCAGTTTTTTTAGAACACCCATATTGTTACTTAGCAACCAATGCCTGCTTTTGAATCTCTGTTAACTCTTGGATGCCCTTTTGAGCCAGGTCCATCATCGCATCAAGCTCTTGTCTGCTAAATGAAACACCCTCTGCCGTCCCTTGTACTTCTACAATACCCTGACTACCTGTCATAACAACATTCATATCAGTGTCGCATGATGAATCTTCTATATAATCCAGATCCAGCACTGGCTCGCCTTTATAAACACCCACAGAAATGGCCGCCACATAATCAAGTATGGGTGTTGTCTCAATTAATTGGCGATAAATTAAACTCTCTATTGCATCATGTAATGCAACGAACGCACCCGTAATACTTGCCGTCCGTGTACCACCATCTGCCTGAATAACATCACAATCTATCTGAATAGTGCGCTCTCCTAATTTTTTTAAATCAACTACAGCACGTAATGAACGCCCAATCAGACGCTGAATTTCCATCGTTCGACCTGATTGTTTGCCTCTTGCAGCCTCACGCTGCATACGCTCATTGGTTGAACACGGCAACATACCATACTCAGCAGTTAACCAGCCCTGCCCTTGACCTTTAAGAAACGGGGGTACTCTTTCACTCACACTGGCGGTGCAAATAACTTTTGTATCACCACATGCGATTAGGACTGAACCTTCAGCGTGTTTAGTATATTGGCGAGTGATGCTTACTGGACGAATCTGGTCAGAATTTCTATTATTACTACGTGCCATATTTTCAATTGTCCTATTATTTTAATGGTCGGTTTAAACAGAAAAACGATATTCAGGTTTTGGTGGTGCGCCATCAGAGAGCGTTAGCACCTCATGACCATCATCGGTCACCAATATCGTATGCTCCCATTGCGCAGATAAGCTGCTATCTTTAGTGGTTATCGTCCACCCATCGGGCAAATGCCGAATGGCCGCTTTACCCGCGTTTATCATTGGCTCGATGGTAAAAATCATGCCGGACTTAATCTCCATGCCAGTACCTGCACGGCCATAGTGTACAACTTGTGGGTCTTCATGAAATTTCTTGCCAATTCCATGTCCGCAGAATTCTCTAACTACGCTATATCCCACACCTTCAGCAAGTTTCTGAATAGCATGGCCAATGTCACCCAGGTGGTTACCTGGTTTAACCTGGTCTATGCCACGCCACATGGCTTCATAGGTTAATTCACATAAACGACGTGCTTGAATTGATGGTTTTCCGATATAAAACATTCGGCTTGTGTCGCCATGATAACCATCACAAATAACTGTGACATCTATATTAACAATATCTCCATTTTTTAATTTCTTTGGGCCCGGCACACCATGACAGATTTGATTATTAATAGAAGTGCAAATTGATTTAGGATAGGGTGTATGTCCTGAAGGTGTATAGTTTAAGGGTGCTGGAATTGTTTTTTGAACATCAACCATGTAATTGTGACATAGTGTGTCCAATTCATTAGTCGTTGTTCCTGATGTAACATAAGGAGTAATATAATCAAGCACCTCAGAAGC
>JAOULU010000060.1 GCA_029881855.1 Nitrosomonas sp.
AACAAATTGAACATTTACTACTTTCATGGGTCATGGCAGCAGATTATGAAAAAAAACAATTGGGTCTGTTTTTTTTAGGTCTGGATAAATTCAAGAATGTGAATAGCACTATTGGGCACGAACTGGCAGACAATACCCTGAAATTAGTGGCCGATAGACTCAAAACACTTGAAAGTGATCATTTGGTTGTTACCAGATTCTCAGGTGACAAATTTGTTGTACTTGCAAAGCAGCTTGATGGTATTGATGATGCTAATATGGTGGCCAATCAACTCAAGAGTTTGTTTACCGAACCTTTTTTGATTGATCAACATGAATTCTTTATTACAACAAGTATTGGCATCACACTTTACCCACAAATGCATAGCGACAAAAAGCAATTGGTGAAAGATGCTGAGTCCGCCATGTTCCAAGCTAAGAGTCTAGGGCGTAATCGACATGAATATTATCGTGAAGAAATTGGCAAAAACTTCAGTAGGAAACTAAATCTCGAAACCTACCTACACAAGGCACTGGATAATAATGAATTTGAGGTCTATTACCAACCACAGATATCTGTTCTGAATCGTCGTATTGTTGGTATGGAAGCGCTAATTCGCTGGAATCATCCAAAATTGGGGCTGGTATCTCCAAATGATTTTATCCCCATTGCAGAAGAAACCGGCATGATAGTACCGATAGGGTCCTGGGTAATGGAGACTGCTGCAAGGCAAACCGCGCTTTGGTGTAAAAAAGGTTATGGTCTACTTCGTGTAGGTGTCAATTTATCGGCTAAACAATTTCAAGATAAAGATCTTGCAAAAGAGGTTATTGATGTCATTGAAAAAACAGGGATTATGCCACCAAGTTTAGATTTAGAAATTACAGAATCATCTGTAATGAGTGATATCAGTCGCACAATATCTGTACTTCATCAAATCAATGAAATAGGTGTGCAAATTTCAATGGATGATTTTGGAACAGGGTACTCATCCCTCAGCTATCTGCAACAAATGCCACTACACACACTCAAGATTGACCGTGCTTTTATAAAAGATATTCAACCTGATGGAACCAATGGCGAAATTTCCAAAGTGATTATTGCAATGTGTCATACCCTGGGACTTAATGTAATTGCTGAAGGTGTAGAAACTGAAGAGCAAATGCAGTTTCTTAAAATGCATGAATGCAATGAAGCACAAGGCTATTTTATCAGTCGACCAGTACCCGCTATTGAAATGGAGAAACTTTTGTGCGCCAACACTAATCCAACCAAAAAAAATAAAATGGAAGATCTCATCTTTTAATACATTGTACCAACCCAAACCTTAACTGTCCTTTTCCCCTACATTGCCCGCCGCTTAGCATGATATTTCTCCACCCATTTCAACAATGATTGCGGCGCATGAGCACGCTTCCATTCTCCCGCCGCGTATTTATTGGCTTCTGACCAGGTTGGATAAGTGTGAATCGTACCGAGAATCTTGTTCAAGCCCAAACCATGTTTCATCGCCAACACAAACTCCGCCAATAAATCACTGGCATGCTTCCCAACAATCGTAACGCCTAGAATCCGGTCTTTACCAGGTACAGTCAACACCTTAACAAAACCATGTGCGGCTTCATCGGCAATGGCACGATCTAAATCATCCAAACTATAACGTACCACTTCATACGCAATACTACGTACTTTTGCTTCATCTTCTGACAACCCCACACGGGCAACCTCTGGATCAGTAAAGGTTGCCCAGGGAATCACTGAATAATCGACCTTAAATCGCTTAAAGTCACCAAACAGGGCATTGACCGACGCATACCAAGCTTGATGCGCTGCCGTATGGGTAAATTGATAAGGACCAGCTACATCACCACAGGCATAAATATTAGGATAAATTGTTTGCAACTTCGCATTGGTTTCAATCGTGCGTTTTGAGGAAATCGGGATGCCGAGCTCTTCTAATCCAAAGCCTTCCGTACGTGGCGCCCTACCGACAGCACATAATAATGCATCAAAAACCAGTTGAGTTTCATTACCAGCTTGATCTTGCACAACGAGAAACTGCTTATCGCCCTCTTTTTCACAGCGAACAGCTTTGGTTTGGGTCAGAACCTGCACGCCATCTTCTTGCAATGCCGTTTTGACCAATATTGCCGCATCGGAATCTTCCCGTTGCATCAATTCACCCATTTCTACTTGCATAACTTGACAACCAAGGCGGGCAAACGCCTGGGACAATTCACAACCAATGGGGCCGCCACCCAGCACCACCAGTTTTTCAGGGCGTTTGGTCAAGCTCCAAATAGTGTCAGAAGTGTAATAACACACATCTTCCAATCCTGGAATTTTGGGTATTGCTGGACTGGCACCCGTTGCAATTACAATGGCACGTGTCGTGAGTGTTTGGCCATTGACTTCCACTGACCAGGGCGAGGTAATACGGGCTTTACCTTCCAGCACTTCCACACCGAGTTTGGTGTATCGTTTGACTGAATCATGCGGCTCTACCGTTTTGACCACCCGGCTAACACGCGCCATGACATCAGAGAATTCATAATCGACCTGAGCCTGCGTCATCCCTAGTGATTTTGAGTTTTTTGCCTGTTTCAGAAAAGAAGCTGAACGAATCAACGCCTTGGATGGCACACAGCCATAATTGAGGCAATCACCACCCATTTTGTGGCCTTCAATTAGCGTTACCTTAGCACGGGTGACCGCTGCAATATAAGCGGTTACCAACCCGGCAGCGCCGCCACCAATAACGATTAGATTGCGGTCAAATTGTTTGGGTTTTGTCCAATTCTCATAAAGTCGGCGTGTTTTAACCAACCCAATACCCCAACGCGCCAACCACGGAAAGATCGCCAATAAAACAAATGATGCGATTAACGCGGGAGATAAAATATCTGACAGGCTGCTGATTGATGCCAATTGCGTACCTGCATTCACATACACTGAACTACCAGCAAACATACCCACCAGGCTAGCCCAAAAAAATGTGCTGCTACGGATAGTGGTCAGCCCCATTAACAAATTGATCAAAAAAAATGGAAAAGCAGGTACTAGGCGTAACGAAAATAAATAAAATGCTCCATCCCGTTCCAGACCTTTATTAATGGTTTCCAAACGGTCCCCGAAACGACGCTGCACACTATCACGCAACACATAACGAGCCACCCAAAAGGCCAATGTTGCACCTATGGTGGCAGAAACCAAAACAACCGGCACACCAATCCATAGTCCAAACATGGCACCACCAGCCAACGTCATAATCGTCGCACCTGGCAAGGACAATGCGGCCATGACAATATAAGTGATGGAATAAATACCAATAATATAAAATGGTTCCGCTTGGTAGGCTTGCTGCAATGCAGTATGGCTGGATTTGAGCGCTTCAAGACTAAAAAACCTGTCCAAATTAAGGGCAAAAAACAACCCAAACAACAGGCCAATCAGTATGAGTACCCACCAGCGTTTTTTCACTTTATTTTTCCTTTATTTCATCTCACTACACGACGCACCAAATTTAAAACAGCTATAACAACGATGGTGTTTCATACTCACCGGCACTTGCAAGCTTTCAGTCAAGTTGTCACTTAAAGCATAGTCTACGTCATCATCCACCAGCGTACAGGCATACACTTTGCATTGATTATCACTTTTAACAACCATACGGCTAAACGCACACATAAACTCACGACGCGACGAATCCGTCTGGTAATCCACCATACAACTTCGAGTAATTTGCGGTGCAGTCACTTCAGCACCCGGTGGATGAAATTCCGGAAATTCGATACGCGGTAAATCTGCAGGCAAACCTGCCTTACGGAACACTTCGGCAAAGGATTGAGATACCACTTCCTTACTAAAATCCGGTAAAATTTGGTTAGCGATTGATAGCGTAAAACCCATGTCATACAATCCACGTAAACCTTGTAAAGCCTCTACATACGCACCTTTACCTCGTCCATCATCGTGCCGAGAAGCCTCAAAGTGATCTAGACTGACACGAAAATGCAGCGCATTCGCACAATCACGCAATGCTTTAATTTGATGTAAACGCATAATTAATGGCTCCGTGGCATTGGTCAACACCAAGCAAGGACGGTGCTTTAGCGCATAATCCAGAATTCGCACGATATCTTTATTAACAAAAGGCTCGCCACCGGTAAAAGAAAATTGCTTTACACCTAACGCTAAAGCCTCATCAATAAAGGCTTTAGCGTCATCAAAACGCATTAATTGCAAACGATTATCGCCTGGTTTTGAGCCTTCTAGACAAAAAGGACATGCCAAATTACAGGCTGTTCCCGTGTGAAACCAAAGCTCTTCTAATGCATGGGATTGGATAAAGCCACGTGACTCACCTTCTGGCGTGATAAACCATTGTTCTGATCGTGCAGGTTGTTCACTTGGATCAGGCGCAACTCTGGCATCCATTATTAACAGCACCCACCTGACTGCTCATTACGTGCTGCATCATCAAAAGGAATCCCCATACCACAACCTGGGAAAATGCCAAAGTGCTGGTTGAAGTTACCATAAAAATCAAAGTGTTCTATGAAACGGGTATCATGCAACATACGCCAGGTATTGCCACAAACCGGAAATTGCTTACCCGTTTCAATAAAATGGTGTTTATCTAAATTAAAGGCATGCGGATGATGTGGGATGGTGCCACGATAGACTACTGACTGGCCATGATCTTCACAAGCCAGTTCCAACTCGGGCAATTTAAACAAGCGGTATGTAGCCGAATAAAACTTGATGTTGCCAATCTTTTGGATTATCTCTGCATTATCAATAGTTATTGGACGGTCATCAATCAAACGTGGATCAGTAAATCCATGAGTACGTGCCAATGGTACAAAGTCATTCCAATACAAAGCACCACTCAAACATTCGCCATAAAGGACTGGGTCTTGTGTTAGCACCACAGGAATACGTCGATCACTGTAGACATCAGAAAAATACAATTCGCCACCAGGCTTTAACACTCGATAGGCCTCACGTAAGACGGCGGATTTATCCGGTGCCAAATTAATCACGCAATTGGATACAATCATGTCAACACTGTTATCGGCCAAATTGAGCTCATCTAACCGCTCGATATAGCCATGTAAAAAACGTACATTGCTGCGTTTATAACCGAAAGCTTTCTGATGAAATTTTTCATGTTTACGGGCAACAGCCAATTGTTCTTCTGTCATATCTACCCCAATGACCTGCCCCTTCTCACCGACCAACTGAGATAACACATAAACATCACGTCCCGCACCACAACCCAAATCAAGTATTGTCATACCTTCTAACAATTCTGGCAAAACCAATCCACAGCCATAATAGCGCGTCATGACTTCGTCATGAACCTGTGCCAACAATGGTTTTACAAAATCAGGAATACCTGCATCAGTACAACAAGCGTTTGTTTGCAAATCGTCAGAGCAGGAAAGTGTTTCACCATAATATTTTTGAACTGTCTCTTGCATGATTTTCCTTAGAATAAATTGTTTACTTTCTTTTACAATTATAAATGAAGCGGCCTAGCGATAACGTTCGGCCAACTCTTTGGGTGTAATACCACGCGCAAAATTTAATGCCAGCTTACGATTATGCCAAGTACGCCGCCACCATCCATCTTGCTGCCAACGACGCGGATTAACAAAAATTGGTTCAGATAGCGCTGTAAATCTCCCCAATTGTCGTATCTTACGCACCAATCTTACTTCTTCAAATAATGGCCAAGGCGCATGGCCATCTACCTGACGATAGGTTTCACACAAAACAAAAATTCCTTGATCGCCATAAGGCACACCGATACGACACCGCACAGCAATAGCAGGCTCTAAAATAACAGCAGGCCATGCACGTGGCGCATCAAAACAAAAACGAAAATAACCACCAATTGCACCATGCTCAATAGCACGCCTCATTGCAGTATACGAATTGGGAGACAATCTTGTATCAGCATGTATAAACCAAAGGACATCACCTTGTGCACAAGTAGCACCGCTTAACAATTGCTGTCCTCTACAAGGCTCACTGGCTAACCATCGTACTTGGTATTGATTACAAATCAAGCGACAATGCTCACTAACTGCACCATCAACCACAATAACTTCATAGGGCTTAGATGGTAAAGATTGTAGTTGTTCAAGTAATTGAATCAAATTTTCCTCATCACGATAACAAGGAATAATGACGCTGAAATTATGCATTGTCAGTTTGTGGCATCATAGCAATAATATCGCAAACTAATTGATACAGTGCACAACGCGCTGGGCGCGTATCTAAAATTAATTGTTCCTTTAATTTAATAAAATCGTCCGCTTCATCGACATCATAGCCTTGCCGCAATGACACTACATCATGCCCCGCTACGTGACAACTACGGACCAAAGCTTTGCCTAATTCTGCTGTACTCCAAGGCAAATCAGATAATTCAGGCCATCCGATACGACTTGCCATAAGCACTACTCCCCCATCAACTGCCGGAATTAACACAGTATCATGTTGCTGCAAGGATTCCTTAACCGCAACGTAATCTATTGCCTCTAAACCGGGTGCATCACTACCTATAAACACTAATTGTCGCATTCCTTTCTTACGCAATGTCTGATCTAGTATATTTAATCGCCGCCCTAGATTTCCTTGTGCTTGGGGTAGAATAGTCACAGGTGAAGGAATCTGACTCGATAAGGCCTGCCCCCATTCATAATCTAGCGGTTCTGCAGGCGCAATAACAATCGGACCAGACCAGTTACAAGCATCTTCTATTGCACAAGCAAGCAATGCCTCTGCTACACGCAGTGTCAATTCATTGCCAAGACTTGCAGCAAGTCTTTGTTTTCCAAATCCTAACTTAGGCCTTTTGCATACCAGAACCAATCCGGTTTCCATCATATGATGATTTGTTAAAATATACTAATTAGTCGCCACAAAACTAGAATCCTTACATTAACTGATACTCAACTCTAGTCTGTATAAGAATGAGTATTAAATGAATTCTTTTCAGTTATTGTTGTGGTTGGCTTTGTAAAAAATGTGAAAACTGCAGGTGTTGAAAATACCTCGCCATGAAGAAACTTAGCGGCTTAGTATTGTTTTATAAAAAAGAACTGTCATTGTCTCTAGGTTACACTACACAGACCATTTTCAACAAGGGCATGTGTTAACGCACATAATCTTCGGGTGATGGGCGTATTTTCTTTTCCTGATTGAGTAGACTTATTTGCTGCGTTAATAGATTAATATCTTCCCAGCCAGACTTATCTGCTGATGGCAACCAACGAGCTCGCAAATAACCATGGCGATCTATCAGAAACTCTATATGATCCGGGTTACTGCCACGACCTAATAGGTCTGCATGGCTAAGTGTACGGCGTGATAAGGCATAGCTTGTTGCAATTTCAGAAGCGCTTTGCGTCACAACGGGAAATGGTAAATCTGCAGTCACCTGAGCTAACTCTTCGGCATTCAGATCGGTTGTTGGTACACCCAGGATTTTGACATCCTGATTACTTAATTGTACGTAAGCTTGTTTGAGCTGCTCAATCCTGTCTTGTGATTGCGGCCACGAGAAAATGACAAGCATAACAACTTTCTCTTTACGAAAGTCTTGCAATATACCACTGGTACCGTCATGTGCTGAATATGAGAAACTCGGCGGCTGTATATTAGGTTTGTTTGGAATAATTTCTGGTGTTAAAAGTCGTGCTTGATAACCACGTGAGAGCGCATGAATAAAATTAACCGTATCCCAACGTTCTTCCTCCGATAACTTATCCTCATAACCTGGCATATCGGTATCTTTCATGCCATATGTTATCCAATGGTAGAAATCACCCGGTGTATGTTCTATCGTGTGCGGTTCCGTAAGCATGTCGGGCATGACTGTTGACATTGTGCGCGATTTGATGCCATTGCCCTGTCCCTGGTGACCATGACATTCAACACAATGCTCAGCATAAAGCTCAGAGCCATAAGCAATTGAGATGGCATCGAATGGAACTGGGCTGCGACGGTATGTCTCTGGATACGCTTCCATAGTTAATGGCGGCAAAGCTACTGCCAACCCTGAAACAAATAGAATCAGTGGAACACCAACTAAACGTTTCAAACCCCAGCTTAGTGATCTGCCAACCTGTATCATGCAAACTGCGAATGCTGCAATTGCAACACCAATCCAAACTTGGATTGCAACGCCAGGGTTAGCCCAAGTCGCTACAATCGAGAATCGAAATGAATAGGGCCATTCATCTATGAATGCATGCCTGGCTGGTGTCATATTATTTGCTATGATTGTAGCCAATAGTAATAATAGTATTGCTAATATGAATTCCACACGTACCCATTTTCTCATACC
>JAOULU010000346.1 GCA_029881855.1 Nitrosomonas sp.
TTATTGATAGAAATAGCGCCCTTATTAGAGGATTTTCTTGCCAGTCTATTTAGTATTGAGGCCGAAGTAAAAGCTTTGGCGCAAAGACATCATGAATTGGCGCCACTTTATTTCTGCAAACGACAATTTGTACAACGTCGTGCTAAGGGCAAGGTTAAGGCAGATGAATTGGAAACAATTAACGGCTTGGAGTTAGAACAAAATTTGACAGCCGAGTTTGGCGAGCCTTTTTCTGAACTGGTTTTTGCCACGAAAGTGACTGAATGGATGGAAAATGAAGCGGAAAATGAAGATCGCTTGAAAATGGCGTTGCATTATGCCGCTTGGGCGCTGAGAACCCTCGCGGGGCAACATCATACACAGCAAGGTATCTTGTTTAAATCACCGGCCAAACTGGATTTCCAAAATTTACTTTCCCTGGATACAGATGAATCGGCAGGTTATCCAGTGCACAAACTGGGTCACTTACGTGAGCGTAATGGTTTTGCTTTGACCGATGAAGGTACAGATCTTGTTGGCGCATTGGACGAAGCAAATTATTGTATTTGGTGTCATGAACAGGGTAAGGATTCATGCTCGAAAGGACTCATCCAAAAACCGAAATCACCTGAAGAATTACCAGCATTCAAAAAGAGTGAGTTAGGTGCATTACTTGCAGGTTGCCCATTGGAAGAGCGTATTTCTGAGTTTCATAAGCTCAAAACACAAGGTGTAGCGGTAGGCAGTTTGGCAATGATTGTGTTAGACAATCCAATGTGCGCAGGTACGGGCCATCGTATTTGTAATGACTGCATGAAATCATGTATTTATCAGAAGCAAGAGCCAGTTGATATCCCTCAGGCAGAAACCAGAACTTTGAAGGATGTACTGGCACTACCTTGGGGTTATGAAATATACAGTTTATTGACACGCTGGAATCCTTTGAATATCCATCGGCCTGTGCCAAAAGCGCCGTCGGGGCGTAAGGTATTAGTTGTGGGTATGGGACCGGCAGGCTATACATTAGCACATCATCTAATGAACGAAGGTCACGCGGTAGTTGGTGTTGATGGGTTGAAAATTGAGCCTCTACCCGCAGAGATTTCAGGTGTTAATCAGAAAGGTGCGCGGGTGCCATTTAATCCTATTAGGGATGCCGGTGAGTTGGAAGAAGACTTGAGTGAACGGATGCCCGCAGGTTTTGGTGGTGTTGCAGAATACGGTATTACAGTTCGTTGGAACAAAAACTTTCTTAAATTGATCCGCTTGTTGTTGGAACGCAGGGAAGAATTTGCATTGTTTGGCGGCGTGCGTTTTGGTGGCACGCTTACAGCAGATGATGCTTTTGCCATGGGTTTTGATCATGTTGCACTGGCTGCGGGAGCAGGTAAGCCAACGATATTGCATTTACCTAACGGACTGGCACGTGGTGTGCGTGCAGCATCTGATTTCTTGATGGCATTGCAGTTAACCGGCGCGGCGCAGAGTGACTCTATTGCAAATATGCAATTACGTCTACCCGTGGTTGTTATTGGCGGAGGGTTAACGGCTATTGATACGGCTACTGAAGCGTTGGCCTATTATCCTGTACAGGTAGAAAAATTTCTTTTGCGCTATGAAATTTTGTCGGCTGTACAAGGTGAAAAGAGCATCCGTGATGCATGGGACGAGGAAGAAAGGGAAATTGCCGAAGAGTTCCTTAATCATGCACGTGCCATTCGTGCCGAACGTCAAGTTGCCCAGCAAGAAGGACGTATACCAAACATACTGGCGTTATTGCAATCATGGGGTGGTGCGACTTTGGCCTATCGCAAGCGTTTGGTTGATAGCCCTTCGTATACATTGAATCATGAGGAAGTTGAAAAAGCATTGGAAGAAGGTATTTGGTTTGCCGAAGGCTTGACGCCGACACGTGTCAATATTGATCAATGGGAGCATATACAATCCGTTCAGTTTACGATACAAAAAATTGATGAAACCGGTCAATGGCAAAAATCGGGTGAAGTGGAATTGCCCGCACGTGCGTTACTGGTTGCCGCCGGTACACAACCAAACACTGTTTTGGCGCGTGAGAATGAGGATATATTTAAACTG
>JAOULU010000061.1 GCA_029881855.1 Nitrosomonas sp.
AGACCGAACGTGAAGTCGCAAGAATTATGCGTATTCTACAAAGCAATCTAAATTAACACATTCATAGATAGCGACTCGCAATACCCGTACTAAAGAACAGTTAAACTATCTTTCAAATAAACTCACGCCAACCCCTAGCACCACAAAATTACTCTGGCGCTAGGGGTTGGTATGCGTAAATCACATTTAGCACTTTCCTAAGAACGTATTTTTTCATAATTCATACAATAAGGTATAGTATCGCTATTCAAATTTATTACAGTTGAATTACAAGTACTCAGTGATTTCGATTTCAAAAAGGGACATTCATGAAAAAAACCATTCAGACATTATTTGCACTACTCATAATATTCTCTCAATCGTACAATATTGCACTGGCGCAATCCTACCCGACTAAAGCAGGCGAAAAATTAGGAACTGGCGTTGCGAATGTTGTTACTGGTGTAGTGGAAATACCCAAGACAATGATAATTAAGGGCCATAAGCAAGGTGCCACTTATGGACTGACTGCTGGTTTTTTTATCGGTATAGTGCAAGCGATAGGACGTACCGTAAGTGGCGCAATTGATATCGCAACATTCATGGTACCCACCACACCTTTCATTAAATCAGAATTAATCTGGGATGATTTTGATCGGGAAACGACCTACACAAAAGCGAAAATGAGATAAATATCAATGGATTATGGTATCGCCAACAAATGATACTATCTATTTATATTTAAAATACCCTCACACTTAAGTAAATCATTAGACAAAAAAACAACAAAAAGTAATTTTATTACACCCCTCAAATACATATAGATTTAACTTTATTACGAATAACCTTGAAAGAACCCTGTGAAGCACGATGAAAGCATTTAAGTTCACATACCAAGATGACCCAATGAATTTTAGCTTATATATTGATACATTTTAGTTGATATAAAGCCGATTCTTTACGTACATCCAAGCATTGAACGTTAATGATTCGTGTAGAATTAGTGTATGTTGAATGAACGTGCTCAAATTCTATTAAAAACTCTGGTTGAGCGTTATATACACGAGGGACAGCCTGTTGGCTCACGGTCTCTTTCAAAGTTTTCTGGACTGGACTTAAGTCCAGCGACTATCCGGAATGTGATGGCTGATCTTGAAGAGATGGGATTAGTCACCAGCCCACATACTTCAGCAGGCCGTATTCCAACTGCACAAGGCTATCGTCTCTTTGTCGACAAGTTACTTGTTGTAGAAACGCTAGATAAAGTAGCACTGAGTCACCTAAAAAGTCAGCTGCACCCTGATAATCCGTCGCGATTGATCAATGTTGCCTCCAATCTACTCTCTGACCTTACGCATTTTGCAGGCATTGTCGTAACACCCAAACGTACAGGCGCCATATTTCGTTATATCGAGTTTATGGCATTATCTGAGAAACGCATTCTACTAATTATCGTGACACCAGAAGGCGATGTACAAAATCGCATTATCTTTACTGAAACAACCTACAGTCAAACTGATTTAATTGAGGCAGGCAATTTTATCAACCAGAATTATGCCGGCTGCACATTAGATGAAATTCGTAGTCGCATTCAAACAGAGTTAAAACAACTCAGTAGAGACATGACCTGCCTTATGAATGCCGCTATTGATGCAGGAGGTGACGCCGTTAATGAAAGCAGTGAAGCGGTTGTACTCACCGGAGAGCGCAAGTTACTAAACATCAATGATGTATCAGATAATTTGGGTAGTTTAAAAAAATTGTTTGAACTTTTCGAACGTAAAACTATGTTATTGCAGTTGCTTGAGCTTAGTCGACAAGCACATGGCGTAAAAATCTTCATTGGTGGTGAGTCAGATATTGCTTCATTAGAAGATTTTAGTGTTGTTACTGCCCCTTATGAAATGGAAGGCGAAATTGTCGGCACCGTCGGCGTTATCGGTCCAAAACGCATGGCCTATGAGCGAGTTATACCTATCGTCGACATCACGGCGAAACTTCTTTCCAATGGATTATCACAACATTAACAAAAAGCATTTTTTCTAAAATCAGAAATAGACGCTAATAATAGAAACACTTTTCATATTACATATCACCTATTCACGACAAATCTGTATGAATCAATAATCTCCAGTAAAAGTCTCGAGTTTTAACCACACACTTCTCACACCTATAAATTTTACTATCGGAAGATACATGACATACGCCAGTCATAAAAACATTTCCTCAAACATATTTCACTTACTTTCAATCATTGATAGTTCGTGATATTTTGAGCTACTGTCACCTAATGAGAGTCTAATTACCCTGTATTATGTTTAGTCTCCGGAGGGATATAGCACATGTTTAATAGTAAACCATGCATATTGGCATTAGCATTATTGGTTAGCTCTACTGTATCTTTATTCAGTTGCAAGTCTTTACAAAAGGGACAAGAAATTTCACATGGCGAACCCGTGGAATCTTTTGCGGAACGGGTCATTAATTTAGACCAAAATTGGACTACAGACACACAACAAGCCTTTTATTTTACTAGTCAAGGGTCAAGGATAATGCCCTATGAATGGTTTCTGGTACTCGAGCAAGCTAACAGTAATAAATTATTCCGAAGCAATAAAAATATTGAATCATTGCGCTATCTACCCGCACAAGCTAATTCATGGAACCCTGATGGTCTACCCGTTGGCTTTGCTAAAGATAAAGATCATAACGACAAAAACTGGATAGGCTTAACTTGTGCCGCTTGTCATACCACTCAAATTGATTATCAAGGTACGCAAATACGTATTGATGGTGGACCAACACTAGGGGACTTTGAAACATTCAACCAGATACTTGTGGAAGCACTAAGCGCCACCTACCAAGACCCAAATAAATTCACTCGTTTTGCAAAAAATATACTTGGCACTGATGCAGACAATCCAAGTAAAAGAAATCAATTGCGTAGTGACTTATTGTCTCAAACAGAAGCACTAGCATATCGCAATCAAATTAATCACTCTGGCGGCCCAGATCAACCACACTATGGCTTTGGTCGATTGGATGCTATCGGTGCCATTTTTAATAAAATAATGGTCCAGATTAACGAGATGCCCGTCAACATACGACCTGCAGATGCACCTGCCAGCTACCCCTTCTTATGGGGTACCCACCAATCGAATATCGTACAATGGACTGGTTTTGCACCTAATGGACCTGCAACAGTTGGCGCGTTAACACGTAATGGTGGAGAAGTACTCGGCGTCTATGGCACTATAAATATTCCAGAAGATAAGCATGCTGAATCCTACAGGAGTTCATTGGCCATTAAGAATCTTGGCAGATTAGAGGCTTGGGTTGCCCAACTAAAATCTCCTGCTTGGCCAGATGAATATCTGCCTCCAATTAATCAAGAAAAAGCAGCACGAGGCGAAATACACTATGATACTTTTTGTTCAGATTGTCATCAGGTAGTCCCTAGAAACCAGGAAGGCAGACGATATTCTGCGGTACTTACAGCTATTAGCGAACTAAAAACTGACCCAACTGAATGGAATAACATGCAACGCGTATTAAAGGCAGGGAAATTTGAAGGGCGTAAAACATCGGTCATTGCAGGTACCAATATCCCGGCTGAAACAACAGGCTTAGCACCTCTAGTAAACGCCGTAATTGGTTCATTGCTTGAACATCCCACCAAATCAGTAGAAGCCATTATTACCCAAATTGAAGGTGGCTATGCTGCAAGGCAACTGGATAAAAAAGCAACGACACCAGACCTAGTAAAAAGACTTAACGACTTCAATGATGTTTTTAATTCGGCACAAAAGCCCACATTTGACGGTGGCGTTTATAAAGCACGGCCCCTCAACGGTATCTGGGCTACCGCGCCCTATCTACACAATGGCTCAGTACCCAATTTATATGAATTATTGCTTCCTCAAAAACAACGCTCAAAAACATTCTTCCTTGGCAGTCGTGAATTTGATGCCAAGAAAGTTGGGTTTGTCTCGACAAACAGAGTTACCGGTACACAAGCATTTAAATTTGACACTACCCTCAAAGGAAACTCCAATCAGGGTCATACATACGGCACAAATGAATTAACCCCCAAAGAAAAATATGAATTATTGGAATACCTAAAAACACTGTAGCACCATAATAAACTCACAAAACTCTTGCTAATTGGATAGCAAGGACATTCTAAGTATGTAAACTTGTATCTTCATAGAGATAAAATGATCACTGAGCAATTCAGCCACCTATGGTCGCCCCTCCTCTAGTCGATGCGTCTAAGTTTTGGTGCAATTTTCAAGCAAGTGCGATACTATTGCCCACGTTTTAGTAATGATTCTTTCTTCCGAATTAACATCACAACCAATGACTTCCCAATCCATCTACCAGCATGGTTCCCCAAGCAGAACCGGCATTCTTCTCATAAATCTGGGCACACCGGATGCACCAACTGCCAAAGCTTTACGTCCTTATCTTAAGCAGTTTCTAAGTGACCAACGTGTCATTGAGATACCCCGTTTGTTATGGTGGCCCATTTTGTATGGCTTTATACTTCCTTTCAGACCCAAGAAATCAGCTGAAAAATATGCGCAAATCTGGATGCCGGAAGGTTCGCCGCTTAAGGTTCATACTGAACGTCAAACAGCATTATTAAGAAAAACCGTACAAACGCAAATACAAACTGAGCTTATTGTTGAGTATGCGATGAATATCGGCACACCCTCTATTCCCGAAGTTCTGGAAAAGATGCAAGCACAGGGCTGTGAGCGCATTCTGGTTATACCACTCTTTCCACAATATTCTTCCAGTAGCACTGCCTCTGCGATAGATAATGTTTGCGCCGCCATGAAGAATATACGCAATCTTCCAGAAATACGCACCGTTAAACAATACCACGAGCACCCAAGCTATATTGCTGCACTGGCGCAAAATGTTCGTGATTATTGGGATAAAAATGGGCAGCCCGATAAATTAATTATCAGTTTTCATGGTGTGCCGCGCAAGAACCTGGATAACGGCGACCCGTATCATTGTTTGTGCCAAAAGACAGGGCGTTTATTAGCCGAAGCATTGAAATTAAACGCTGATCAATATCAAGTTTGTTTTCAATCACGTTTTGGCCGTGCAGAATGGTTAACACCTTATACCGACATAACATTGAAGCAACTGGCTAAAGTACATACCCAACGGGTTGATGTGGTTTGCCCTGGATTTGTTTCAGACTGCTTGGAGACACTAGAAGAAATTGCTATTGAAGCGAAAGAAACCTTTATCAAAGCAGGTGGACAAGAATTCCATTATATTCCCTGTCTCAATGAACGCGATGACTGGATACAGGCACTAACTGACATTACTAAGAACCATTTGCAGGGTTGGCTCAATTTGGAAAATAAAAAAGAAGAATTAGCGCTTTCCAGAGCAAGAGCGCTGGAAATGGGTGCAAAAGATTAACCCTCTGTTTTATCTGATCGATTCTTTTTTCTCCCCTTAGGCTTTATCTCGCTTTCTTCAATAATTTCTGCATCCTCAATAATAACGGTTTGGTCACTATCGGTCTCATGATCAGCCTGAGCTTGCTGCATCGAATCCGGGAATTTCCTACGTAACCACCATATTCTTATGGCAAAACCTACTGCAGCAATCGCAAATAAAGCCAAAAAAGCTGCAAAAAAGAAAACACCTAATACTGCCATCAACGCAACCACAGGAACTAATAAAGCAAAAACCACCCAACGATTAACCGGTGTAACAGGTATATGCCCATACTCTGAATTAGACCCTTCCTGCTTATAACCAGAAATTTTAGTAATTATTATTTTTCTATGCTCATCATCATTCATTGCATTATCTCCTCTATTTCAGCTATTTCCTTAGGTGCAGCCGCTGTTAATAGTTCCTGACCTGTTTGAGTAATTACCACATCATCTTCGATACGTATACCAATATTCCAAAAATGTTCAGACACATTCTCGGCTGGCCGAATATAACAACCCGGTTCGATGGTCAAAGTCATCCCAGGTTGTAATTGGCGCCACTCACCTTTTTGTTTATATTCACCAGCATCATGTACGTCCATACCTAACCAGTGACCTGTTCGATGCATGTAAAACCGTTTATAGTCACCTGATTCAAGCACAGCATCCACACTGCCTTGACACAAACCTAAGTCTATAAAACCTTGCGCTAATACTTGCAACGCCGCCTGGTGGGGATCATTCCAAGTATTTCCGGGGTTGGCTTTAGCTATAGCTGCTTGCTGTGCGTTTAATACTAATTGATAAATGTCTTTCTGCACGGATGTAAATTTTCCATTGACTGGAAATGTACGTGTAATATCTGACGCATAGCCATCTAACTCACAACCAGCATCAATCAACAACAAATCTCCAGCTTTTAATTCAGCGTTATTCTCTACGTAATGCAACACACAGGCATTACGACCTCCTGCCACAATAGAGGTATAAGCAGGGGCTTGTGCACCGTGCTTGCAAAAGGTATAGAGTAATTCTGCTTCAATTTCATATTCATGCATATCCGGGCGCGTTGTCCGCATGGCACGTTGATGTGCCTGCGTTGAAATATCAGCTGCCCGTCGCATAACTTTCAATTCTTCAGCGTCTTTGATGAGGCGCATTTCATCTAGAAAAAAACGACAATCTTTAATCTCAGTCGGTGCTTGGATACCACGACGTATGTGTTCGCGCACCTGATTGACCCAACCTATAATACGCTGATCCCATATTGCATCTTGTCCTATAGCTGAATACACAGCCGTCTGATCTGTCATTAATTTTGGCAGCAATTTATCTAATTCAGAAACTGCATAAGCTTCATCAAAACCAAACTTTTCCTTGGCAGCATCTGGGCCATAGCGAAATCCATCCCATATTTCACGCTCCACATCTTTTTCGCGACAAAATAGAATATGTTTAGCTGGTGCTTTATCTGTTGCAGCAATAATCACCAAAACCCCTTCCGGTTCTTTGAAGCCAGTCAAATAGTAAAAATAACTGTCAAAGCGATAAGGATAATGTGCATCCCGATTACGCAATCGTTCTGGTGCTGTAGGAATAATAGCCACACCACCTTGCATTTTTTTTGCAAAATGCTCACGACGTGCAATGAAATGTTTAATAGCTGTCATAAAATATGTTTTACGTATTTATTGATTAGTTAATCGTCTATGCAAAAGCGCTAACCTTTCAGGTGTGCCGATATCCATCCATAAGCCAGAAAAATACTCACCACTTACTTTTTTCTCAAGCATTGATTTACGTAGTAATGGTGCCAATTTAGTCGGCAATCCCGGTTGTAAATGGACAAAAAACTCTGGGCGGTAGATGCCAATACCACTAAAAGTAAAGAATTGATCCCCATCTAGAGCAACCCAACCATCGTTTAAAGCAAAATCACCTTCAGCATGCTGCTCAGGATTATCTACTAATACCAAATGTGCAAGCCTGTAATGGCTGTCTGATAACATCATCTGCAAGACCGGTATATGTTGTGCATAATCCATCTCACAGTAGATGTCTGCATTGACAACAAGAAAAGGGCAATTATCCCCATCAATGTTTAATAGCGGCAACGCATTCGCAATACCTCCCGCCGTTTCTAACACATTACACTCTGCTGAATAAGTGATGTTAACACCATAGCGCGCTCCATTTCCTAATGCATCTTCAATCATATCGCCCAGATAGGCGTGATTAATTACAATCTCTTTGAACCCTGCCTGCGCAAGATTTCTCAAATGATATTCAATCAGTGCATGTCCGCCAGCTTTTAGTAATGGTTTAGGCAAGGTGTCAGTTAATGGGCGCATACGCTCACCGCGACCGGCAGCAAGTATCATCGCTTTAAATGGAACACTATTAGAATGTATAACCAACTTTGTTGTCCGGATTGATGTTTTCTAATTCATCCAATAAATTAAGTAATTTATGAAATTCATGATAACGTTCACAGGTTTTACGCAAATAATCCATGACAAGTGGCATGTCAGCCAAATAAGAATCTTTTCCATCACGATAATATAAACGCGCAAAGATTCCCAATACTTTGAGATGGCGTTGCACACCCATCCACTCAAAATCACGATAAAACACTGGGAAATCAGCTGCTACAGGTAGCCCAGCTTTACGCGCCTTTTCCCAATAACGAATCGTCCAATCCAAAACATTTTCTTCATCCCAACATATATATGCGTCTTTGAGTAATGACACTAGATCGTAAGTAATCGGGCCTTGTACAGCATCCTGAAAATCAATAATGCCTGGGCAAGGAGACGATACCATTAGATTACGTGAATGATAATCCCGATG
>JAOULU010000062.1 GCA_029881855.1 Nitrosomonas sp.
AAAAATAAAAATAACAAAAATAATACTTAAAATTTGACTGGATAGTGTGCCAGCGAGTGTTGCACCACATAATGTGCCCAGTAAAATACCTGGGGAGATATTTTTAACGACTGTCCAATTTACTGCACCGTAAGCATGATGCGCGCGCAGGCTCGTTACAGATGTAAATATAATGGTAGCCATAGTAGTACCCAAGGCCAGATGAAGAATACGGTCTGGTGGAAAATCCTGTGCAATAAAAATAAAAGTTAGCGCAGGGACAATAATTAAACCACCACCGATTCCTAATAAGCCAGCGAAGAAGCCAGCTACAGCACCGAGCAAGATATATATTAGCCACCATTCCATTTTATTTAACGTTATGTATTAAAAGATTAAATGTGTATGATATGAGCTGTATCATTATAAAATATCCTTTATGAATTGCCACTCTGCTGGATCAACTGGAGTAATAGACAATCGGTTACCTTGTTGCAAAACACGCATCCTGTTCAATTCAGGATATTGGCGTAATTCCTTGATCGTAATTAAGCGTGTTTTTTTTAAGAAGGTAATTTCAACATTAAACCAGCGTGGTTTTTCAGAAGTGGCTTTAGGGTCAAAATACCTGCTTTTAGAATCAAATTGAGTGGTATCCGGGTAAGCAAGCTTAGTGACTTCAACAATACCTACAATACCAGGTTGCTGGCAGCAAGAATGATAAAAAAAAACTTGATCTCCAAGGCCCATTTGATTGCGCATGAAGTTGCGCGATTGATAGTTACGTATTCCAAACCAGGCGGTACTTTGCTCGGGCATTAGCATTAGATCGTCAATACTGATTTTATATGGCTCAGATTTCATTAACCAGTAGCGCATTTTTTAAGAATAAAAGGGTGTTTGACAAAGACTTGCTCAATATTGAATTAGAACATGAAATCTGGCGAGAAAGAAATAGATAATTGGGCTGAAAAGTACAGACCAAATTGTCGTTAATCATACAATACCAAGCGTACGAACGCTTAGTTGACGTATAGTCCAATATACTTGAGTCTTTGAGACCAATTTTATGACATATTTGACTAATTAGATATGAACAATCGATAGTAATTATTCCAGGGCTAACATGAAAACAATTTTTGCTTTGGCGAGTGGGCGGTCAGGAACAAGTTACCTTGCTAATTTCTTTAAATATAATGTAAGTCACTGTTTTAGTACTCATGAGCCTTATTTTGTTCTGGGTAACCCCGTTCTTTTTGGCAGAGCCGTTGCATGGAATACTTATCAGGAGGATGAGAAGTTATTACAGCTCTTGCAGCAAAAGAAGCGTTTTATTAGTAGTGTAAAAAAATCAGTCTATTTTGAATCAAATCATGCTTTTTTAAAAACATGCGATCGTTACGCAGCCATGCTTGTTGATGAACCAGGTTTTGTCCATTTGGTACGTAACCCGCTGTATGTTGCCAAAAGTGAATTAATCCGTGAGCAATTAATTCGGCGATTACATATACCTCTTGCGTATTATAAAAGAAATGGCGAAAAGTTCTTTCGTTGGTCACTAACCGGACATGAAGCGATTTATGAGTATTATTTAGACATGAAATTGAGCCGCTACCAGTTTTATTTGTTGCAATGGATAGAATTAGAATACAGAGCGGTACAATTATTAAAAGCAAATAAATGGCAACGTAAGGTTTTTTTTATTGAAGTGGAAAGGCATCTCAATGATTCATCAACTATGCAAAAAATGCTCGATTTTTTTAAGCTTGAGACAACGAACAAGAAGCTAAAAATGGATTTGAGAACCAATAAAACCCCGTTTGTTGGGCAGACTATTATTAATGAGATAGATTTAGAGGAGAGTAGACAAGTTATGAAAAGGCTGCCGTATCAATATCAATCAATTTTGATGCAACCACCTTATCAGAATTGTGATTGGGTGAATATGCTATTGTGATCGACTCGGTTTTTGCATAACTGTTGCAGCTATGTGACAATCTTTGGTGTGAATAATAAGAAAAGGTGTATGTAATTATGGATGATCGGTTCCTTAGTGAAGTTATTGTCGATCAATGGGTGCAAGGTGGACCAATAAAAACAACTGATCTTAGTGGGTCTGTAGTTTTGATAGAGGTTTTCCAGGTTAATTGCCCTGGCTGTTTTATTTATTCTTTACCAAAAGCGATTCAGCTGCATGATCAATATCATGCGAAAGGTTTAGTGGTGATTGGATTAGCTACAGCCTTTGAGGACTATGATAAAAACACGTTGGAAAATTTAAAAAAATTAGTTACAACCGGCGAAGTAATTGGAGAGACATATAAGGCGCTGAATCAGCATGGATTGTTAACAGATGGCAAACTACAGTGGCAGTTACCTTTTGCCGTTGGAATGGACCGCGTGGTGCCGGATAACTTACCCGTAACCGATGAGAGGGTGTTGGCCTATGTTTACAAAATTCTGCCGGAATTTGACAAACTACCAGAAGAGCAGAAACAAGCAGTAATTACTCAGGTCAGATTATATATGGAACAGAAAACTATGGCGGCTGCAACATTTGAACGATTCTCTTTACAGGGGACACCCTCATCAATTCTGTTTGATAGAGAAGGTCAATTAAAAGATGTGTCATTTGGTCAGGTAGAGTATAAGCAATCTTTGATAGAGCAGTGCTTATAAGCTGTGCAATTTCGTTAAAATTAAGATGTGAACTTATTGGTATCTCTTTAGTATTAGATTGTTAATTCTAGTATTCTACTTGACCTAGGATATTATCAAGCCAGGTCTCAAATGTATGGTGGTTGTTCAATTCATATTGCCAACAATGAAAACCAAATTGTTTTCCGGCAACAATATTTTGTGCCATGTCGTCAATATAAATGGTTGTTGTAGGATCAAGTTTAAATGTTGTGATGGCATGCTGATAAATTTCAGGTTGTGGTTTTAAAAAACCGATTTCAAATGAAAGAACAGATCCCTTAAAGAGTGAGAAATCTGGAAAAGTTTGTAGAATCCATGGCCAATGAATAGCGCTGATATTTGAAATTAGAATCAATTGATGCCCATTGTTAGCCAGCTTATGTACGGATTTCCACATGGGGGTATTAGCTGTGAAGATTTGTTGCCAGGCAAATTGGAACTGTTCCGCGGTTATATTATTCCCTAAAACATCAAGCGCCCAGCTTGTGAAATTTTCAGGGCTTATTATTCCAGCTTCTAATGTATCTTTTTGATTAAGTATTTGACTAATATAATCAGATTTGTTTTTGGTGTTTTCGGGAAGTAGGCGGCTTAGGGAGGGCTCAAAATCGAAATCAAGCAATACTCGGCCAATGTCAAACAGAAAGTTCATAATGAATTGATGCTCCCCGCAAATGCCGTCAGACCATCATCTTGAACCAGAAGGCTCAAGGTGGTCACTCGCCGGATGTTTTAGGCATTTCCATATAGGACGCGCGCACCAACATCACTTTAGCTTGCAACCTCTTTTTAAAAATTGGTTCAAAGATTATGGGTCTTAACAAACACTGCAGGGAACAATCTTATTACACGCAACATTTTAGGATTGGAAAACCATAAATAGTTACTGTAATTCTTAAGTTTTTATAATACTTAGCTTATCTTTTTGGTTAAAACTTCGTCAATTTTGCTTCGTATGTCAGTAATTCTACGCTTAAATTCACTCATGTCAAAACCATTACCATTTTGCATGATTTGCAGTTCATGACTTATGCTGAGTGCGGCTATAATTAGTATTTTCTCTGAGCCAACAACTTTTCCTTCTTGCTTGATTTCTTTTATTTTTTGGTCAAGATGTTCTGCTGCTTGTTGAAGTTCAGCACGTTCATCAAGAGGGCAACTAACGTAAAACTCACGTCCCATGATGGTAATATTTATGGCTTTTTCGTTTTCATTACTCATTATCGGGCAAATTGCTTAAGAGAGAATCAAGTCGGTTAGCTGCGATGTGTATCTTTTCTGTTAGTTTCTCATTTCTAGCACTGGTATCAGCAAGTTGCTGACGTAGATTGTCATTTTCTATGCATGTATCTTGATAAAGTTTTACAAGATAATGAACTTCTTCTTCTAAAGATTTAAGTTCTGTGTCCATGGGTTCAAGGTGTTATTAAATTTGATAAAAATTAACTTTGCCAATGAAGCAAATGAACTGTGTTGCACATTATTGATGTGAATGATTTGTCTATGTAGGAAATGTAGAAACTCTCTTAACGTTATAATTTGTTATGAGTGCCATCGCAAAAAGGGGCATTGCCAGTTTTCTTGCACGTGCATAGCCATGCTGATTTATCTTCGTCTACTTTTAGTGCCATAGGTGCAAAATCTGAGCCTTTATGTGATCCATCGCAAAAGGGTTGAGCGTTGCTGCGTCCACAGGTACACCAATAGTACTGGCGCCCAGCCTCCAGTTTAACTTCAATAGGAGAAAACCTTTTGTTTGAGTTTGCGGTTTGATCCATTGTATTCTCCAGATCAATTAACATTAGTTATTTAAGAGATATATTTCTTCGCTAATAATTTGGTAGTGGTATTAAGAAATATATCTCTTAATACTATAACTTATTGTTTCATAAATTGCACTAAGTAATACAGCTAACCACTTGTTATAAAATTTATTGCGGTGCTTGTGTGGTTGTATTTTTGTGCTGATAATCAATCATACAAACAATCGCAACGCACATTGACTACCGGCATCAATTTTGTTGTTTCTCATATTGGTTTGGATATCAATTAGTTGTTGCTTACTTCTGGAAAGGCCATTATCACTGAGTGGCACACGATTGTCGTCAACAATAATACCGCCTAACGTATTGGAGAATATTTTTGCTAGGTGAGTCATTTGGTCAAACACTTTTTCACCCTTTGCTATTCTTGGGACATCCAGTAAAAATGTAACACCATGTGTCGTTAACGTTTTAATGTTATCAGGTAGGAATGGCGCTGATTCATAGTTTGCAAGTGTGAAAAGTAATTGCCCATTGTCGTCTCGGTATTTGAACAACCCATCTGATTCAAGTTTGAAACCAGAGGCCTCAGCCAGTGCCCTTATTTTTGTGCCTACAAATGCGCCATCATCTTTACTAATAATATTGATACCAATCATGACGTCTACCTCGGCACAAAATTTATCTAAAATTACGGCTTGTTCATGTGTTGCAACTATATCAGGACAATCAATGGTTGCACTATTTTGTGACGCAAAATCTTGCGACATGTCACGAAATCTAGATAATTCAACTTCACTAATTGGCCCAGCTCGATCAGCAAGTTGTAAACAGCCTTGCAGACAAATATAGCTATTGTTTGCTTGTGCGTTATTAGTTGTGATTTCTTCCCAAGACTCGTCTTCTTGCTTTTGGCCTAACCAATATAAAGGCTTACCATAGTCAAATTTTCTGTGTAACAGTTGGTTTATTAGTGTAATTGGTATAGCTGTATCAGGTTTTATAGTGACGATGTAGTTTGATGTACTGTCAAAATTTACGGTTGAAGTGTTTGTAGAATCGGATGAATGTGTTCCATGTGACGTAAATTGTTCTGCTACGTCCGTTGGTATATCATTCAGGATACTTTTGTTGAGTTTTGGTTCAATGCGTTGATTTATATCATCAATATTTGTCTGGTCCAGCAAAATATCATCGTGCTCATAATTGAATGCCGCCTGTATTTTACGTCGATAGTGTAGCTGTTGTAGCCAATTGTAGATGGCGACGCCAGCGATAACGATAACACCGATGATTATCAAACTTATTTGCAAATCACTCATGTTTAATTTATCCATACGATTTTCCTAGCTATCTCCAGAAGTATAATAGTACCAAATCAACTCGCCATTTGGGAGTCGCCGACTCCAAGCTTAATAGCTTCTGCTATGTCAACTGCAACGACTCTTGATACACCTTGTTCTTGCATCGTGATACCAATTAATTGCTGTGCCATTTCCATTGTTATTTTATTATGACTAATAAATAAAAACTGAGTTTGGGTTGACATTTTTTTTACCAATTCACAAAAACGTATAGTGTTGCTGTCATCAAGTGGTGCGTCTACCTCATCTAACAAACAAAATGGTGCAGGGTTAAGTCGGAATAATGAGAAAATTAATGCTAGTGCAGTTAATGCTTTTTCGCCACCTGATAATAAGTGGATAGAGCTGTTTTTTTTGCCCGGTGGTTGAGCTGTTAACAGTAACCCTGAGTCTAGGATCTTACCATCACTTAGTTCTAATCTGGCTTGTCCGCCCGCAAATATTATTGGAAAAATTTCATTTAAATTTTGATTGACGGCATCAAAAGTTTCTTGCAGGCGAATTTGTGTTTCGTGGTCAATTTGTTCAATTGCACTTTCTAAGGTTTCAATTGCGTCATTAAGGTCTTGTAATTGTGAATTTAAATTTATTTCTCGAATACGGACTGCTTCAAGTTCGTCAAGTGCAGCAAGGTTAACTGACCCAAGTGACTCAATCTTAGAATTGAGACGATTTATTTCAGCTTGTAATGTTGACGTATTATTTTTTCCAACTAATGGCGTTAGTTCGTTCTCATCAGCATTTACTGCGTTTAATTGCTCGTCGAAGCGTTGTTCGGTGAGTAATGCAGCCTGTTCTTTAAGGCGTATTTGATTGATCGAGTCTTGTAATTGGAACAATTTTTGCTCAATTGACATGCGTTTCTGATCAATTTCCTGTAAATAGTTTACTGTTTCTTCAAGGATATTGCGAGCTTCAGCTACAGATTGTTCAAGATCTTCGCGTTGTGCGGCACTGGTTTTAAGCTGGTTTTTTAAAGGTGTCTCATCTAGTTTTTTTTGTTCGGCAAGTAGTTTTTTCTGTATTTCTAACAGTCTGTTCTTCTCAGTATGTGTAACATGGATCGCATTCTCGGTTTCAGAAATTTTATTTTGACATGTTTTTATATTGAAAATGGATTCTTGTAATTCATTCGACGTAATTTGAATTTGTTGGCGTTGCTCGGCAAGTTGTTGGTTGGTTGCTTCCCATTCAAGTTGTGCTTGTTGAACCAGTTGACTGGTTTCTGCAATACGTACTTTATTTTGAGTTAAATTAACTTCTGCAGATTCTTTGTGAGAAGATTCTGCCACGAGTTGTTGTTTAATTTCATGCCGTTCAAGCTCAATTTGGCTACGACGTTGTCCAATTTGTTCATTGGTTTTTGTAAGTTTGAGTTTTTCTAATTGTAGTTGATGTTCTTGTTGTTGCAATTGTTGATGACGCTGGCGGCATAAGTGTATGGTTTGATTGAGCGCATCATTCTTTTGTTGTGCAGTATTTAGTTCGGCTTGTTGTTGTTGTAAATTTATTTCTATTTGTAGAATCTCAGCTTCAATTTTTTCGAGTTCCTGTTGCCGAGATACAACACCATGTAATTGTGAATCTGGGGAATAAAAAGTTAGGCCATGGCGGGAGAAAATATGTCCTTCAGGTGTAACAAGAATTTCACCATTATTTAATTTTGACCTTTGTAAGAGCCCATCTAGTAAATTATCAATAACGAATACATGACTCAACCATTCTTCTAGAACAGCCTTGGTTTCAGGTTTAATACAAGTGATATACGTGTTTAGTTTTTTCCAATAGGTTTGTTTTGTACTGGTTTTGGTTGTTTGGGGTACTGCTGTCTCTGAAGGGGGCACAGATACTTGTCCGGTTTCATAAATGACCCATTTGCCAGATGGAAAGTCATCGATCCATTCTTGAATGATTTCTAGTTGCTCGAAACCAATACTGTTTAGTTTTTCTTGCAAAGTAGCTTCTAGCGCATTCTCCCAGTGTTTCTCTATCTGAATATCTTGCCATAACCTAGGTAAAATATCGAACTGATGTTCTGTGAGCCAGGTGCTGAGTGATTCGTTGCTATCGATCTTTTGTTGAATACTGGATAGGGCGTTATGGCGTGCTTGTAATCGCGTTAACGTATGTTGGCTTAGATGAACTTGGTCGGCCACTTGTATTTTGTTTTTGCTGGCAGTAGATAATTGGTATTCAGTTTGAACAACGGTTTGTTGATTTTGCTCTAAATTTATTTTTGTCTGGTCTAATTTTTTTTGTAGGTTTGCTAAGGGCTCGTTATCTAATAAAGGTAGTGAGCTTTGTTCTTGCAGTAGTCGATCATCACGAGAACTGAGCTGTTGAATAGCCTTATCAGCATGTGTGATGTGACTTTCTTCTAGTTGGCATGCTTGCTCAGCTGACATAAGATCGCGCCGATAAGTATTTAATGTATCTTGGCATTTGGAGAAATTACTTTCTACTCCAGGTAATT
>JAOULU010000348.1 GCA_029881855.1 Nitrosomonas sp.
TATCGAATCAAATTACTGGGTATAACAAAACGTGCCGACAACGGCATCGAAATACGTGTACACCCAGCATTAATTCCGATGCGTCGATTAATAGCCAATGTAGAAGGTGTAATGAACGCTGTGCTGGTTAAAGGGGATGCCGTGGGCCCAACACTGTATTATGGAGCGGGTGCGGGTGCAGAGCCAACCGCTAGTTCAGTTATTGCTGATTTGGTGGATGTAACACGCATGCAAACAGCGGACCCGATGCATCGCGTACCTACACTGTCATTTCAGCCTGACTCACTGTCTGATACACCTGTGCTTGCAATGGATGAAGTCAAGACTGCCTATTATCTGCGCCTGCAAGTGATAGATAAGCCTGGCGTATTAGCAGAAATTACGCGTATATTGGCTGACCTAAAAATATCGATTAGTGCCATGATTCAAAAGGAACCGGGCAATGAAGACACTGTTAATATTATTATACTTACACACATCACCATTGAGAGAAATATTAATGCTGCTATTACTGACATTGAAGCATTATCCGCTGTTACAGGTAAGGTAACGCGTATTCGTATTGAAGAGCTAAATAATTAATATGCGTTATATATCAACTCGTGGTGGCATGCCGGCAAAGAAATTCTCGGAAATTTTACTCAGTGGATTGTCGCCTGATGGTGGATTAGCAATTCCTGAAAGCTATCCACAAATTAGTGCGGCTGAATTAGAAACTTGGCGTGATTTAGGTTATCAATCTCTTGCATTTGAGATTTTGTCACGTTTTATCGATGATATATCTGCTAATGACTTACGTGCCATTATTGCGCGCACATACACAGCAGAAATTTTTGGTAGTCAAGAAATAACGCCACTTAAAACATTAGAACCTGGTTTGCATATTCTTGGCCTTTCAAATGGTCCAACCTTGGCATTTAAAGATATTGCTATGCAGTTGTTGGGTAATCTTTTTGAATATACGCTTGAGAAAACTGGCGACAAACTTAATATTCTTGGTGCAACCTCAGGTGATACGGGTTCTAGTGCAGAATATGCAATGCGTGGCAAACATGGCATACGAGTTTTCATGTTGTCCCCACATGGGAAGATGAGCCGTTTCCAAACGGCACAGATGTTTTCTTTGCAAGATGATAATATTTTCAATATTGCGGTTAGAGGCGTTTTTGATGATTGTCAAGACATCGTTAAGGCTGTTAGTAATGACCATAAATTTAAAATTTCCCATCAGATTGGTACAGTAAACTCGATAAATTGGGCACGAATTGTGGCTCAGATTGTTTATTATTTTAAAGGCTATTTTGCAGCCACACAGTCCAACAAAGAACAAGTTTCATTCGCCGTACCATCAGGAAATTTTGGTAATATTTGTGCCGGCCATGTTGCCTGCATGATGGGTTTGCCGATCAAACACTTGGTACTGGCCACAAATGAAAATGACGTATTAGATGAGTTCTTTTCCAGTGGTGTTTATCGGCCAAGATCGACAGCAGAAACAAAACATACTAGCAGTCCATCCATGGATATTTCTAAAGCATCCAATTTCGAGCGTTTTGTCTTTGACTTGGTGGACAGAGATGCCTCTCAAGTTGTTGCTTTGTGGCAAAACGTTGAGCAAGGAAATGCTTTTGATTTATCATCCACCCCGCATTTTGCAAAGGTAAAAGATTTTGGTTTTATTTCGGGAAGCAGCAATCATGCTGCACGGATTAAAACCATACGAGAGACCTATCAGCGATATAATGTGCTTATAGACACCCATACTGCTGACGGGCTTAAAGTTGGTTTGGCTTGTCGTGAACCAAATGTGCCAATGGTTTGTATGGAAACGGCTCAGGCGGCAAAATTTGCAGAAAGCATTACCGAGGCGATTGGTCATGAACCGGCACGTCCCGCAGGATTTGAGAACTTGGAAGATTTACCCCAAAGATTTGTTGTTAAGGATGCCCAAGCCAAGTTGATTAAAGACTATATTGAAGAGCAGTGTAAATCAACTTAATGTTGTTCTTATATAGTTTGATAATTACAGGATTCTTATTTGGCTTTAATTT
>JAOULU010000347.1 GCA_029881855.1 Nitrosomonas sp.
GCGCCAGTCAAACAACAATTAATGCGATACAACAATTTGAACAAGCGTTTCATGACGACCCAAACGACCTAATCAACTCAAAGAGTTATTTTGACAAACCACTTTTGACCCATAGTATCCAAGAATACTTACAGCAAGTCTCTTATGATATTCCCAATGCGCAACAACAACAATCTATAGAGCAGTATATCCCTGAGTCAAAAAATGCCAAACGACTACTAGAATATTTCGTTATAAATACCCCCTTCGACAAAAACCAAAGATTTAAATTACAAGATGCGAAATCTGGACTTTCCTATGATGAGGTGCACAAGCAATATCATCATTATTTTGTTAATGAATTAAAAAAATATGATTTTTATGACATTTTCTTAATTGATGTCACAGGGAACATTATCTATACCGTTTACAAAGAATTTGATTTTACGACAAACCTTTTACATGGTGCCTACGCAAATAGTGGGCTCTCATTAGTTTTTAAAAAAGCCATTAATTCCTCACAAAATAGCGTAGCATTTGAAGACTTCAAGCCTTATGAGCCCAGTTACAATAAGCCAGCCGCATTTATCGCAACTCCGCTTTATAACACTACTGGCAAACTATTAGGTGTTCTGGCCATTCAATTACCCATCACACAACTGGTTAAAGTGATGACACTAAATGATAATCAGGAAGAAATTGGCCTTGGTAAGAGCGGCGAATCCTATTTAGTAGGTAATGATTTTTATATGCGTAGCGATAGTCGTTTTATCGCAACAATAACAGACCCATTAGTTAATAAATTTGCAACAACAGTTGGTATTACCAAAGTTGAGACTCACGCAGTAAAACAAGCCTTAAGAGGCATAGTCTCCGATGAATTAATCGTTGATTATCGCGGCGTCTCTGTCTATAGCTCCTACACACCCATAAAAGTTTTTGATAAACAGTGGGCTATGCTGGTTGAAATAGACCAGCAGGAAGTTCTTGAATCTATAAATAAAAATACTTTTATTTTATTGTTAACCAGCACACTTGTTTTTATTATCTTTATTAGCGTAATCATGTACTTGTTTATCAAAATGATACTCAAGCCCATGCAAAATAATGAAGAATTACTTTCCGAGAATTTACGCCTACAAAATAAAGCATTGTTAACCTCAGAAACGATTCTAGCAGAATACAAGAAAGCGGTTGACCTAAGCGCTATTGTTTCAAAGGCCGATAAAAAAGGTGTCATCACCTATGTGAATGAAGAATTTTGCAAAATATCTGGTTATCAAGAAAATGAACTGATTGGCCGACCACACAATACAGTCAGACACCCTGATATGCCTAAATCATTCTTTAAAGAATTATGGAACACACTAAACAAAAAAATGGTTTGGAAAGGTGTTATCAAGAATCGAAAAAAGGACGGGGGGTTTTATTATGTGAATAGCACCATTGTGCCTATTTTTAATGAAAACAAAGAAGTTCAAGAATTTATGTCCATACGTACTGACATTACTGATTTGATTCTTAAAGAAGAACAAATTCTAAGGCAAACCACCGATACTGTTACTGGCCTACCTAATCGACAAAAGTTAATGGAAGATATCAATGAATTAACTAAAAAAACCACATTGGCTTCAATATTTATCAAAAATTTTAGGGACATTAATGATTTCTACACTGTAGAAGTCGCTAATAAAATCGCCAAAGATATTTCTGA
Organism: Nitrosomonas sp.; assembly: GCA_029881855.1. Lineage (GTDB taxonomy): Bacteria > Pseudomonadota > Gammaproteobacteria > Burkholderiales > Nitrosomonadaceae > Nitrosomonas. Next base: position 1,694 of record JAOULU010000347.1, read on the forward strand.
AATCTTTCAAAAACTCATACATAACAAAGCAATCAGGCTATACAGAACAACTGATAATGAATTTGCGTTAATGACGTATAAATCTATGTCAATACTAGACTTTGAGAACGTCATCTTTAGCCTCATTGAGTATTTTGATCATAATATTATTAGTGTTGATGGCAATGATCTGAATATTTCTATCTGTGTAGGTTGTGCCAGTGGTAAAAAACACCGGTTATTCATCAACTCGGAAATGGCGCTACGTAAAGCTATTGAAGGCACCAAAAGTTTTATCTCATTTGAAGGCAACTCTGAAGTTGAGGTGCAATATCAGCATAATATTGTCATGACAACTAAGATTAAAAACGCTATCAAG
>JAOULU010000063.1 GCA_029881855.1 Nitrosomonas sp.
AAACTAAGCGACAACAACAAATAGACACTCAACCACTTTAATAAATTTCTCAATGTAAAAGCAAGGAGGCTAAACATAACATTCTCCTGTTTTTTTAACTTTCATACATATGCTGACACAAACAAATTTGTTATATTTTTGCGCTTAACTGGTTTGATTGGCCTGTTCAATCGCTATGCGAACTTCATGAGCGAGATTGCTACCACTAACCAGGCCTTCCAGTCTAATCCAAGGTGCATCGGACCCGGCACGAACCAACGTCAAAGGTTGGTGGTTCATTCTATTGCCACCGGGATAAACGGCATTATAGGCACGTAATAAGTCATGTATGGCATTTCGGTTGCCCGTTAACAATGTAATGTTATCTTCTATACCAAAACGCTGCTCGTATGTTCTCAAACGTGCAGGGGTATCATGTTCCGGATCTAATGAAATCAAAAAAATCCGATAACTACCTTCTGTCTTTTGAAGTTCCGGAATCGCCCTAACAAGATTAGCGGTAATCACCGGACAAGTTCCTGTACAACTGGTAAATGCAAAACTAATAATCACCATTTCCTCATTGGCTACAGCATCGGCAAAATCAATTTCATTTTCCTGTGCGTCAATGAGTTGAACATTTGGCGTACGGTATTCATGTATTGAACGACCATATTCGGGGTGATTTGTATTGCCACTATCTGCAAAGGCAATGTTCATCACCAACATGGAAAACACAATAACGGCAGAAAATAAATAGCTTTTCATTATCGCATTCCTTTAAAAGCAGTTATCAATCAGGCTAAACTGATTTGTATATCAGGCATACCCGGGTTACTTGGGCATGCCTGAATACTGCTAGTGATTAAATGATAAATAACGCATCAAAATCAATGTATCGACCAGATTGCAACATCGTGGTGTAACTGGTCAAATTGATAAATACGTAATCGCTTACTTGGCTCATGATTCCAATTAATTTCAAATTGGCGCAAACCTAAGCCATTTGCCCCAGCCGCATCCATTGTCTCACGTGTCGGCACTGGATAGATTTCTTCAGCTGCTGCGACTGCAATTACACCATCATCGTCCTTTGCCGCTTTATTTTTAGCTTTGGTGTGATGATGTTCCAATTTTTGCGCAATTTTTTGCTGAATAGCTTCTGGCGTCATACTTAGACTAAAACCGTGATGATCTGGTTCAAATTGTTCCGAACCAATAGCACCACCCGTATCATCGACTGACTGGGTACTAACTGCTGCGACCAACTTCTTACCAAATTCAGCCTGACATTGCGAAATTGTTCTCGCACTGACTCCTGCAGGTGGTACTGCCGCTGCAACCGGTTGCGGACCACCATTTGGCGCTGCAAGAGTTGGCCACCAGTATGCTCGACCAAAGGTAAACCATGGTCCTGCACCAAACTCTGGGATGGTATTTTGGTAAGTATTTTCCCAACCGCGCAAACCACCGAAATCAACGATCATATGCGCACGCTCAAAATAATCACCATTCATCACTTTAATCTTGGTTTTATCGCCACGCTTATTGAAGTTGTGCAATACACGTTGAGACTGATCGACATACCCTTTCGCATCACCGTACAAGGTGTTATTGAGATAAACCAAGGTAATATCGAAATTATCATCACGTTCTACGCCTGATGGTAATTTAGTCCTATCTTGCCAGTCAAAGAAAGCATGTTCAATCTGATCAATGGTTGCCATGTTAAAGGCAGCAGGATCCATTTTGATATCCTTGAGCAAATTCCACATGCGTTTAGCTGGTGCAAGTTCGCTAATCATGCTGATAGCGGACAATTTACTGGCCATATCTGAGGTTGGCGAATCTCCAAAAACACAGCGCTCCCAGTCAATCAAATTAACACCCATCTCTTTGCCAAGCCCATTTTCCAAAGCTTGAATACGGGGTGGATGTTTACGCCAACCCCAGTGATAAGTCAGCTTATACTGACGAGCTGGTGGCATGGCAATCTTAAACGTTGTGCGCGTTCCATCTTCCACTGGAAAAAAGGTTTGATCAATACCGAACCCTGGTTTTTTCACCACATCCGGAATAATCACACCGTCTTCACCCATCACCGGTCCGTTAAAGAACATGCCAAATGGCGAGAAATCTTCACGACCACGGTTGAGAACCGAGATTTTATAGGTAATCGTCCAAGGCACATCCAACACTGTTGTTGGTAATATTAATGCAGCATCCGACATAATTCTTTGATCAAAGTAAATCTGATGAACTACAGCGTTACCACCTGTTACTTTCGATGGATCATTAGGATCATTGTATTCCGGTTCCACATGGACCACTTTTTCAGGGCCGTTATAATGTAATAACGGCATGCCAGAGTATTCACGGTCGATTGGATTACCTTCAAGGATATCTAATCCAAATTCAACGGCATCCATAGGTGATGTCCCTCCATTGAATGCATGACGTAACGAACCAATCACAGATTTCAGATCATCCGTCGGTGATAATGGGTTGATACCCATTTCAACTACTGGCTCAGGATGCAAGTTATAAGGATTCTCCGGTGTTGAGGGTAAAGAATTAGGAATAGGCGGGCCTGCTGAACCATCGGTCCGGCGTGAATGTACTTCCTCATACACAGTCTGACACACATTTGTTGGTAACGGATCACGTGCATCGGATGGTGGATGTAGGCTATCCGCCGTATTGACGACAATCGTCAAATTATCATCTTTAAACTCAAGTGGATTAGGTGTTGGCCATTCCGGCATAACCGGTAAACTTGGACAAGCATCACTGGTTGGAGCTAATGGTAAAACACCATACGGATCATCAGCTGCATGTGTCATCAGAACTGATGTACTTGCAAAGGATGCAAATAAACCGATCGATAATACTGAAATGAATTTCTTTTTCATATTGCTTACCTCTTAAATAATGAGTTTGGTCGATTGCCTCTAATCGATTCAAACCAATCCATAACGGTCACGGCTATCATAAACAGGACCTGACGTAGCCAGACGGCGCGGTCCAGCTCGGCGTACTTTACCTTCAACAGGTTTGCCCGGAAAAACAGAAGTGATTCTGCTAATCGCCAGCTCAACATCGGTAACCTGTGCTGGAACAGTTCCCCAAAGCCCTAAATTGGTATTGCCATAGTGAATCAGGTCTGCATGCATGCGATCCCTAGGGCGACCGGATGTGCGATAAAGCCGATAACCTAACGCAACTACATCTTCCGGCTTTGCACTAAGAAAATACCAACCATCTGGCGCATCAAATTGCCGTGCAAATTCCGCCAGCCGCTGCGGTGTATCATTGACATGATCGTAGCTGATTGAAAAAGCAAAAACCTCCTGCCCAAACTGCTCACCCAACCCTTTAATTAAACTGGCCATGTTAGCGGTTATAGGCAGTTCTTCTTCCGCATCAATTGACATGAAATTAATCAAAACCAATCGATCTTTCAGCAGATCCTGATAAAAATTGACATACTCACCTTTGTGTGTTGCAACGATCACATCAGGAAAACCATTATTATGAACGCGATGCATGATTTCCTGTGTGCGAGCATGCAATTCAGCCTGATTCTGAACACCGAGTGCCAATGCTGGTATAGAAGTTGCAACTAGCGCTGGCAATGCGGATAACAATTTGCGTCGTTGCGAAACCGTATTTAACGTGGCATCACCTTCCTCAGTTGTTATCACTTGCGGTGTTTTATTATCAGGTGTCATGTTCAATTTCCTCTCCGTCACCCATACCTGGCGGGACTATTTGCCACTGAATCATCATTTCATGATCTTCATGTACAACATTATGGCAATGCATTACATGAATACCTTCAAAGTCTCTCCAGCGACCAAAGAATGTCACTTCAGTATTTGGCCCAAGTTCAACAATGTCTTTACGTGAATTGAGGAAATCACCTGGCTTGACCGGTTTGCCATTTACTTCCAGTATGCGGAACTCTTCAAAGTGTGTATGCACAGGATGTGCCCATGATGAGCCGCCATTGCGTATGGTCCAGATTTCAGCAGAACCCTTCTCAATTTTTGCATCAATCCGGTTCGGGTTAAATAAACGACCATTAACTGTCCATAGGCCATTATCGTAATCGAACACCCAGTTACGTTTCACCCGTGCTTCAGATAGATTAATCGGTGGTAATGGACGCATATAGTCTGGAATTTGACTTGGGTCTTTGGCCTTCCTATGCCCCACATCAAAACGCATGATCAAATCACCCTCATCCAGTTCACGACCGCTTGGTCCTGCACCATCTTCTCGCATTTCTAATCGATTCACCAAATACACTTCATCACCAGGCTTGAATGCGGAGAAATCGACAACAACATCAACCCGGTTGGCCACCCATAAATCAAACGATTGTTTTTCTAATGGGTATTCCAACATGTTTCCATCGTTGGTCAACACATAGAATTTACAACCTGGATGATTATCACCATTCCGCCCATTCACTCTGAGTGACAATCGATACAATCTTGATGGGCCACCATTTAGAATACGGAAGCGATACTTGCGTCGTTCAACTTTAAGATGTGGCTGTATCGTACGATTAACTGTAATCCGATCGCCCAACATACCGAACACCGTAAAATTAGGTGATCCTTTATAATTACGATGTAATGGTGACTCCGATTGGTAACCTGGATTATCAATTGGGTCACTGCCCGGAGGAAAATCACCAATTACTGGTTCTGGTGGACGATTGGTAAAGAAATCAAACACCACTTGCCCGTTTTGATCAAACTGGACATCATGTAGAATTAGTGGAATATCATACTCACCACTAGGCAAGCGAAATGCATTTGGGTTGTCATCTTTCTCGTTGTTAGAGTCCAGATCATCAAACAACAGATAAAACCCACTTAAACCAGCATAAACATTTGGAGCTGTAAAATCGAGCCGGTGATCGTGATACCACAACGTACTCATAATTTCATGCTGGTAATCAAAGCCAGCAGGGAAATTACCATAATGATAGTCCCAAAATTCACCTGGGTTAAAGAAATTAGTCGGAATACCATCACTCTCGGATGCCGTATGTGCATTGTGCAAATGAATACTAGTAGATGGCAACGCAAACGGCACATTACCCGCCCCAACATGCGGCAGATCATTGAAACGACGAAGTAAAATAGGCTCGCCGTATTTGGCATGGTATGTCGGCCCAGGTGTTGTTGCTTGACCACCGACACCATTGGTAAATCCCCATGACCAAGATCCTTGGTTATAGGGTGGGTCGGAATGATATTGCCACTTAAACTCCTTAATATGCTCGATATAGTATTTTTGAGGATGTAATTCATCATAACGCTGATGTGCCATCGGATCAGGTGACAACGGATGATTTAATTGCTCCTCAGGAACTGGTTTAGCCACAGGCATCCGAAACAACGGATCTTTGAATGGTGTTACAGGTGGACTCGGCCTCCCAACATGACTTGGCGTAAACCCATCTGGAAAAACCAAACCGTTTTGTGGAAAATTTGCCCTGCTATATACGGAAGTGGCTGCTGCACTCATCGTACCAGCCAATCCCATTTTAAGTAAGTCGCGTCTTTTCACTTTTTCCTCCTAAAAAAAACTTTCCATTTAGGAAAGCACCTTCAAAACCATAAAAATATGGTTTACAAAAAATTCTGCTCCAAATTTTTCTTCGTACGTTTATCTCAATCTATCAGGGTGTTTATTACTATCACCAAAACGCAAACCAATTAACCTATTGTTTTATTACTATTATTAAGATATTAATCGCCTGCTGATCAATACTTATATTTACTGGGAATTAGTCACATTACTTAACATGTTAGCTATCTATAATATAATTGGATGTGACAAATATCACTTTATTAGAACATGTTTTAAGATATGAAAAAATCAAATTTGTTTACTAATGTATATTCTTCTTTGCCCTAGCAAAAAATAAAATATAGATAACAATAATTTACCCTTATTTTTAATTTATACTTTACTCTGTTTGTTATATTTCAGTTCAAGCGAGCTTAACTTCAACCCTGCGGTTTATTGATCTTCTGACTTCTTCTCTGTCGTTGAAGCCTATCGGGCGAGGTCACCATAACCGATTTCAGAAATCCGTTCAGATGTTACCCCATGAGTAATCAATATATTAATAGCCTTTGCTCTAAGTAATGACAGATCCATATTGTTTCTGAATGGCTTACCATTTGGTTTATTATCCGTATGTCCTTCTATAATGACGCAACTACATGGAGATACTGATATTCCCCCATTAAATTTTCAATTGTAGAAGTATCAACGTCATTTAGGATATTTGACCCGGAACGAAACGTACCGCCACCAAAGACCTTTAAGATCCGTGGCTTGTTTTCGGGTGCTGTAATTTTAATACTGTGAAAGGCTTCTTCATTTATTGCGAGTTTGTCTTCACGCTGAGCAATTGTCACCTGAAAGTCAGTAACAAAAGCTCTGCTAACATCCTGATCTTCAGTCAATTTTTCTATGACGTCATTTGAATCAGTCGCCACATCTTTCCATTCATCTTGATAAGAAATTTTGTCAACTGAAAGTCCCAATATCAATCATCATCCATAGCTAATACGTTAAGACTTTGTAAATAAACACCTATCTCTGCTGCAGAACTCCTTAATGTGCGGCAGGATTAAATTAGGTCTTTCCAATCGATAGCGAAAGTTAGTCTAAACGCTGAATATGTCTGTGAGACAATCCAGAATCCCTGCGGAGTCTACGCGATAACAAAAGAATAAAACGCTTGATATACATGCTGCTATTGATGCTAACAATAATTCAATAAGTATCTTTAAACTTTTTTATTGTTTTTCGCTTCAATTTCCTTAGCAAGGTCATCAAAATTGTTATGAGACATTCCGGCTTCACCAATTCTTATTCCGGAAGTGTCAGAAATTTTCCTTGTTGACTCTCTAATTTCTCTCTTGCAATTGATGGTGAAGATTGTTCTATATCTGGTTGCGCTGCTTCCGAAACAGGCTTATCTGCTTCTGTGTGTGACCCCTGATATTTTCTTTCTCTAGCGTTCAACGAAGCAATATAGTGAAAAACATCTGTTATTAATCCTAGTCTCTGTGTGGCTTCATAGACATCCTGCGCGTCAATGACTAGTTTTTCACGTTCAAAGGCAACCTGGAATGACCTATCACACAATGAATTGATCGCGCGTGGTATCCCACCCCCGCTGGAGTTAAATGCAATAGAAAGTTCTTCCCATCAAGTATCTGAAATTAGAGTAGCGGCACCACCAGCTACCTGAATGCGATACGTGACATACTTACGGATTACATCGGCATCCATTGATTAACATCAATTACTCAATGATAGCCAACTAGTTTGCAGTATGAGCCGTAAAGGCAAATGTTTAGATAGCGCCGTTGCAGAGAGTTTTTTGGCGCTAAAACTGCGCTGGTAGATAATGAAGATTACCGCACGAGACAGGAAGCCAAACAAAGCCTATTTGAATACATCGAAGTGTTTTACAATCGGAAAAGGCGGAATTCTTCACTCGATTATTTAAGTCTAATAGATTTTAAGGTGGAGTTTGTTTCTTAATAACCTTGCCTATTATACTGGTAAAGGCTAACATTTAAGGTTATTGACATTTTAACGCGAAGTAGGGTAACAACGAAAAGTAATGATATGCACAAGTATCACAGATCAGATGTAAATCAGAGCGTTTATTCTGTTTACAGAATAAACGCTGAAGGCTAGAAAGTTCCTTATTGCCCACGTGATTGTGCCTACATAAGAAACAGCATTATTGTTCTAGTAATCACCACAAAAACAAGAAATATATTTAATGAGAAATCCATATACCCTCTTATTATTGTTAAGCTTACTCAGCGGCTGCGGAACCCCAACCTATCTTGGTACCTCTAAATCATACCCCGTACCTATAGATGATAATGTGGCGAATGAATTGTCATTTGAGGAAAGGTTGGATGTATTAAATGAGATTACTAGCAAAAATTATGCTAAAAGCAATAATGTTTGGCCTTGCGAGATGGACTTTAATACTAAAAGTCTGGTCTTATCTTTAGGAGTAACGGATGACAATAGAAAGCGCTTTCAGGATACATCTTTCCATATTCTGGGTGAAACAACTGGCGAAAAGCCTTACATAGCATTACTTATCAAGCAAAAAGGTGATGGCATAATGCAATTAGGGCCAGTTTGTTTCCCTGTGTTTTTTAAACAATCAAACAGTATCGCTGAAAGAG
>JAOULU010000064.1 GCA_029881855.1 Nitrosomonas sp.
TAAATGGGTGGATCATATGAAAGATCATGGTTTTACCGTAAAAACCCATGATGTCGGAAACAAAGAAATAAGGCAAAAAAAGGGTATGTCCCAATCTTTAGGTTCTTGTCATACGGCACTAGTCAATGGGTATGTTATGGAAGGTCATATACCTGCACCGGATATTATTCGTTTCCTTAGAGAGAAACCTGAAGCACTTGGTTTAGCCGTACCTGATATGCCACATGGCTCTCCGGGTATGGAGGGTTCACGTTCGGATCCTTTCAGTGTTTTGTTGGTTAAAGAACCTGGTGATACTCGTAGACAAGCTGAAATTTACAATCGTTATGATCCGCATACTAAGAAGGCAATGCAGCAAGAACCATCTGAAGGTGGTTCAGTAATGAGATTAAAATAAGTTGATTGTTGGTTTATGATGCTGCGTAAATTTTTGTTGATTGGTTGTGCTGTGCTAGTTTCTGGATGCGGTGATTCTCAGCACCAGATCGACAGTGAAACAGGTATGGTGGTGCGAAATTTTGATGAGAGTCAAATAAAACGCGGTGAGACTGTTTATGTGGCAAATTGTGCGGTTTGCCACGGGCATAATGGTGAGGCTACTTCTGATTGGCGTAAAACAGGCGCAGATGGAAAATATCCGCCACCACCACTCAACGGAACCGCGCATACATGGCATCATTCTACAGAAGTTCTGAAAAGGACCATACTAAAAGGCGGTCCACCTGAGTTTGGTTCTATGCCTGCTTGGGAAGGAAAGCTCACTGAACAGCAAGTTGATGATGTCATTGTGTGGATTAAATCGTTATGGCCAGATGAAATTTATGATGTTTGGTATAAAAATTTTGAAGGTAAAGAATGATGTTGGGTCATTACATAAGAAGATAGCGCATGATTATTGTAATCTCACCTGCCAAAACACTTGATTTTGAGACACCACCTATTACTGAGAAATACACGTTGCCGAGTTTCCTTGATGACTCGGCAGAACTTATTGATCAATTACGTGCGTTAGCGCCTGATCAAATTGGCAAGCTGATGTCAATTAGCCCTAAGCTGGCAACTTTAAATTCAAATCGTTATTATGACTGGGCACTGCCTTTTAATGCTGAAAATGCAAAGCAGGCTGTGCTTGCTTTTAAGGGTGATGTGTATACTGGTTTAGATGCGGAATCATTAAATGCTTCTGAATTAACCTTTGCGCAGAATCATTTGCGTATGCTCTCCGGTTTATATGGCGTGCTACGACCACTGGATCTTATGCAGGCTTATCGATTGGAGATGGGCACACCGTTTAAAAATCATCGTGGTAATAATTTGTATGAGTTCTGGGGGAATTCAATTACTGAATCTATTAATCAAGATTTGGCAGAGCAAAAAACAAACACACTGATCAATTTGGCCTCTAATGAGTATTTTAAGTCTGTTAAGACGAAACAATTAAATGCCGAGGTGATAACGCCAGTCTTTAAAGACCAGAAGAAGGGTGTCTACAAAATAATTAGTTTTTTTGCCAAAAAAGCTCGAGGCTTGATGAGTCGTTATATTATTCAGAACAAACTGACTAATCCGCAAGACATTAAAGGCTTTGATCTTGCCGGCTATCGTTTTGATGAAAATACCAGTATTGATAATGAATGGGTTTTTATTCGTGATGAACTCAAAGGTGCCGTTAAATGAGTGCAAAAAATGTAATTGATTGGGCTAAAAATTATGTTGATTTGTCTAATAAGCACCAGCTAAAGTTAATTGAGCCTATGTTTATGAAAGAGGCTACTTACTACTCTACTTTTTTCGGCGAATATAGAGGGTGTACTGCAATCCATGAAATGATGGTTACTTTCTTTGCGCGTTTTCCAGATGTGCATTGGGAAGTGCCAGAATACCGAGCAATTGAAGACCAAGGTGTGGAATTTGAGTTCGTAATGACAGCTACAGATGCGGCCTCAGGTGAGCGTATAAAAAGACATGGCCTGGAGCGCGTTTACTACACATCAGATGGCCTGATTAGGCATATTTCTGTGGAGAGTAAAAGCCAACAAGATTCGAACGAATAACTATTTACGTTCTGTTTGCCAGCGTTTTTCCACTGCGGTTAAAATACCGCGTAAAATATTTACTTCTTCTCTCTCAAGACGGGAACGTGAAAATAAACGGCGCATACGCTGCATAAGTCGTTTAGGTTCCCCTGGGTCAAGAAATTCCGTGCTCACCATGACCCGTTCCAGATGTTCGTAAAAGAGTTCAATATCCTTGAATTTTGCCGGTGTCCTGGATGGTTGTTCCTGTTGCTCAATTTCGGGCAATGCCATATGTAACTCATACGCCATGACTTGTACCGCGCTCGCAAGATTTAATGATGAGTAATCTGGGTTGGTTGGAATGTTGATCGTAATTTGACATTTGCTTACCTCAGTGGTTGTTAGTCCAGAGGTTTCTGCACCAAAAATTAATGCGACAGGGTGTTTTTTGGCAAAACTGAGTAATTCCAATGCTCCTTGACGTGCATCATATACTTCGTGTGCAAGCCCACGTGAGCGTGCTGTAACCGCGGCAGCCATGACTGTGTTGTCCAAGGCCATATCAATATCTGTGCAGACTTGTGCTTGATCCAAAATGTCTCGCGCGCCAACGGCACGGATGTCCGCCGCTTTATCTGGAAATAATTTTGGGTTTACCAGGTGTAGCGACGAGAGTCCCATGGTTTTCATGGCTCGAGCAGTCGCTCCGATATTGCCGGGATGACTTGTATGGCTAAGGACGACACGTACATTATCGAGTAGGGTGAGATATTTCATTGCGGATTCAAGGTTTGTCTTGTCAGGTTAGCTAATACTTCTAGCGAAGTAAGATTAGTTGGGGTATAGCACGATTGTCTGTCCATACAATAGCATTTTGGTTAAATTGTTGGCCAATAGATTTAGCTATAGTAAGGCTTAATCCCGATATAAAAAAGCTTTCCTCGTTTGACCAGTTGCCGGATGGATCAATATTTACACTTTGAATGATTGTGTCAGAATAGTTTTCTAGCACTTCCAAAAGTTTTGTGTTGGCAATTAGGTTTCTTTCATGACTTTGCATCTGACTCAATGGATTATATCCGGTGATAATTGCAGCACAGTCTTTTTGATGTACAGATAGTTGCTGCAATAGGGCTTTGGAATATTGATTGATATAGAGGGTGAATATTTCAGCGCCAGCACCAATTTGATAATGAGTGGCGAGATAATTATTGATGAGGTTTGTCGGTAGTTCAGAATTCCGCAAATGAGTTGCACTTAAAAAATTGTTTGGGTGTCAGTGATTAATCGTGATGGTGATTACCGTTGTGATCGTGATTATGATTATGTATTTTATTACGAACACTAGTAAATTCAGCATATTCGTTGCTTGTCATGCCGGCAAGTTTCTGAACAAAAGCGACCATGGCCCAAACCGTTTCATCATCGTGAGTGAGGCCCCAGGCAGGCATGGCTGTCATTTTTAAGCCGTTCTTAATAACCCAGAAGTATTCTTTTGCTTGTTCTAATCTATTTTCTTTGTTAGTAATGGGCGTGCGTCGATGGAATACAGGGGCTTGTGGGTAGAGACCGGCCGCTAATTCAGTTGGCTCTTGGCCGGGTGTTAAATGACAATTTGTACACATTGCTTCATAGTGTTCGGCGCCCGTCAAAAGCATGCTTGAGTCATTAAGCGTGGGTACTTGTAAGTCTTTTGCGCGGGTTGCTATTGAGCTGACACGTACCCATGTAATTATTTTTTCCGTGATAGCCCAGTGTTTCTCAGTGGCAGCAATATTGTATACACCAGAATTAATTGCAATCACGACTAGAATTACCATAGCCAGTAATAGGCTAATCGATATTTTCATTTTTTATCCATAATAAATGGTTTAATGATTTTCTCATGATATCGCTTTTATTGATTCTGAGGGTAATCTAACTGCAATTTTTTGAGATAGGTCATGGTTTACGGTTTTTCAGTTTTGCTCGGATACTAGAATGATCAAGGTGTGGTGCGAATATCTCAATGAAATCAAAGATATACCCTCTAAGGTAATTGTTTTTACTAATGCCAATACGTGTTGTGCTTGCATCAAATAAGTGGCTAGCGTCTATTGATTTAAGGTGTTTATCGCGTTTGGAATCAAAGGCCATTTTTGCCAAAATACCAATACCTAATTCAAGCTCAACGTAAGTTTTGATGACATCTGAATCAATAGCTGTTAAGACGACGTTAGGTATTAGTCCAACACGCTCAAATGCTTGATTGATTTTTGAACGTCCAGTAAATGCAAAATCATAAGTAATAATGGGGTATTGGCTTATTGCTTCCAGTGTGAGTTTTTCTAGTGCTAATAATGGATGATTGGGCGGAACAACCACGCAGCGATTCCATTCATAGCAAGGAAGCATAATAAGTTCTTGAAACTGTTCGATAGCTTCGGTTGCTATTGCAATGTCTGCTTCACCAGATGTTACTAGAGTGGAAATCTGCGTTGGGCTACCTTGACGCAAAATCAATTTGACCTTTGGGTATCGCAATGTGAATTGTTTGATAACGGGTGGCAGAACATACCTGGCTTGAGTGTGTGTAGTGGCTATGGTGAGTGTGCCGCCAGCTTCATTGGTAAATTCTTGTGCGACATTTTTTAGATTATCAGTTTCACGTAGTATTCTGTTGGCGATTTCGATAATTATTCTACCTGGGGGTGTTACTTGAATAATGCGTTTCCCGTTTCTTACTAGAATGCTTACCCCAAGCTCTTCTTCAAGCAATTGTATTTGCTTGCTTATTGCGGGTTGAGATGTGTGTAGATTTTTGGCCGCCTTGGATAAATTCAGGCTCTGGTTGGCAGTTTCACATAAATAACGAAGTTGCTGTAGTTTCATAATACATCCTTAATAACTTTATATTATATAAATCTAACACAATATTATTTTGAATTATATCAAATTATTGTTAACATGCCGCCTTCTAAAAATAAGGTTAAATAGGAAAACAAATGGAATGGGGATATACCCTTTCTGGTCTGGTGATTGGGTTTATCGTTGGGGTTACTGGTGTTGGAGGCGGCTCTTTGATGACCCCATTATTAATTATGGTGTTTAATGTTCCGCCTGCAACAGCAGTTGGGACTGATTTGCTTTATGCGGCATTAACAAAAGCCGGTGGTGCGTGGGTGCATGGTCGTCGCGGCACTGTGCATTGGCAATTAGTTGGGCGACTGGCAATGGGTAGTGTACCAGCTGCATTGCTTACCATTTTAGGCTTGAATGTACTGGGCGTTGAAAGTGAACTGTTTTCAGGACTGGTTATAAATGCTTTAGGGGTGGCTTTAATACTGACAGCCATGGCATTATTGTTTCGCCAGCAATTAACGCGGATGGGACGTTCGCATTTCGGATTTTTGGTAGAATGGCGAGATCGTCATATATTATCTGCCACGATAGCGACGGGTGTGGTGTTAGGTGTATTGGTAACAGTGACTTCGGTGGGTGCCGGAGCCTTAGGCATGGTTGTGTTGTTTATGTTGTATCCTCGTCTTCCTGCGGTCACTTTAGTAGGTAGTGATATTGCCCATGCTGTGCCACTTACCTTGATAGCAGGTTTGGGTCATGCTTATATTGGCACAGTAGATTATGTCCTGTTGGGCAGCTTATTATTGGGCTCTTTGCCAGGCATATATATCGGTAGTCATATTGGTGGGCATATACCAGATCGAATTTTACGACCAATTTTAGCAACCATTCTCATTGTAATTGGTATTAAATTAATGTTCTGAAACAGAATGTATAATGAGAATTGAAAAGATAGAGAAAGCTTGTGAAACAAAGGATTGATTAATGAGTACAAATGTAGAAAATAAGCCAAAACAAGTCACATGGTTTAATGGCTGTGGTGGGCGTGTAGGGATCGTTGTTGGTGAAACAGGTGAGTACGCATATATTGGTGTGGCATTACGCCATGATGAGGATGACGATGTAGATCATATTATGAAATTTGGCGCTAAATTTCCGCTGGATGCCGCATTATTGCTGCCTGTTTCTAAAAAGTATACCAAGACTGAGTCTTGAGTATCCACCACAATTTAACAGGAATTTAAAGATGTATCGCTACGATGAATATGACCAACAGATTGTTGATGAACGTGTTATACAATATCGCGACCAAGTTCGACGACGCTTAGCGGGTGAATTAACAGAAGATGAATTTTTACCATTGCGTTTGCAAAATGGTTTGTATATGCAGGTTCATGGGTACATGCTACGTATTGCGGTGCCTTATGGCCTGATCTCTTCAAAGCAAATGCGTATGTTTGCGCATATTGCACGCAAATATGATCGTGGTTATGGTCATTTTACGACACGTCAGAATATTCAATTTAATTGGCTTCGACTGGAAGACACTCCAGCTATTTTAGCTGACCTGGCTTCTGTCGAGATGCATGCGATCCAAACATCTGGAAATTGTATTCGGAATATCACATCAGATGAGTATGCGGGTGTTGCGCAAGATGAAGTGGTTGATCCTCGTCCTTATGCTGAAATTTTGCGTCAGTGGAGCACCTTTCATCCGGAATTTGCTTTTTTACCGCGTAAATTTAAGATCGCAATCAGTGGCGGAAAAGAAGATCGTGCGGCTATTACGGCGCATGATATTGGTCTTTCGGTGACCAAGAATGCGCAGGGTGAAATAGGTTTTCGTGTTTTGGTGGGTGGTGGATTAGGGCGCACACCTATCATTGGTAGTGAGATTTGTGATTTCGTGCCATGGCAACACATTGTGACTTATGTAGAATCAATTTTACGAATATACAATCAATATGGGCGTCGTGATAATAAATATAAAGCGCGCATCAAGATTTTAGTAAAAGCCTTGGGTATCGACGAATTCCGGCGTCAGGTTGAAGAAGATTGGGCGGCCTCGAAAGATGGGCCGGGTACATTAACGGCTGAAGAATTAGATCGTGTGGCTGGTTTTTTCACGGACCCTGATTATGAGTCGCTGACCGATCACAACTCAGATCTAAATGAATTCAAGGCCGATAATCGATCATTCTCTAACTGGATGCAGCGTAATGTAAAACCGCATCGGATACCTGGGTATGCTATTGTGGTTTTATCGTTGAAGAAGCTTGGCGTGGCGCCGGGTGATGCTACCGCAGAACAAATGGATAAGATTGCTGATTTAGCTGAACGTTATAGTTTTGGTGAGTTGCGTATTACGCATAAACAAAACCTGGTGTTAGCTGATGTTAAACAAGCGGACCTAATTAATCTGTGGAAAGAAGCCAGTGCGAGTGCATTAGCTACACCTAATATTGGCCTGTTGACTGATATGATTAGCTGTCCGGGTGCAGAGTTTTGTACTTTAGCCAATGCACGATCCATTCCATTGGCTGAATTGATTGCTGAGCGTTTTGATAATTTGGACTTCCAGCATGATATTGGTGATATTGAGCTTAATATCTCAGGGTGTATGAATGCTTGTGGGCAGAACCATATTGGAAATATTGGCATCACCGGTGTAGAAAAAAAGAATCATGATGAATGGTACCAAGTGTCCATTGGTGGTGCGAAAGGTAATAATAGTTCGATTGGTAAAATTATTGGGCCATCATTTACTTTTAATCAGGTGCCAGAAGCCATAGATCGTTTGTTGCAGGTCTATTTACGTGAGCGTGTAGAAGCCGAAAGGTTTATTGATACCGTGCGCCGGATTGGTCATGAGCCGTTTAAAGAACATGTTTATGCAACAAGTTTTGGAACGGATCAGGAGGAAGCTGCTGATAAAAAAAGTGTGGTGCCTGCACAATATTCTGTTCCTTTTTATTCTCCAAGGTTCTGACAATGAAGATTATCAAAAATAAAGTAATTGTTGACGATGATTGGCATGTTTTGCGCTTAAATGAACAAGAGGCTGCGGATAATATCACTGTTGCGTCAGGTAAAATAATTGTTCCGCTGAAGGTATGGCTGGCACAACGTGAAACATTGCAACAGCGTAGTGATTTGGGTGTGTGGCTTTCCAGTGATGAGCGTCCGGAAGCATTAAAGAATGACTTGCAGAGATTTTCTGTTATTGCAGTTGATTTTCCGAAGTTTGCAGATGGTCGCGGTTATTCTGTCGCATATAATTTACGTGTTCATTTGGGTTATACCGGTGAATTGCGTGCCATTGGCGATGTATTGCGAGATCAGTTATTCTATATGCAGCGTGTAGGTTTT
>JAOULU010000349.1 GCA_029881855.1 Nitrosomonas sp.
CAATCATTTGAACGCATGAAAAAAGATGGACTGGCAGAAGACGCACAAGAGTTAAAGGCCGCTACGGTACATTGGTTACGGCACACCGGCATTTCCGAAGACGTAAAAATACGCCCAAGAGAACATGTAAGAGACGATGCAGGACACGCAAGCATGGCCACTACAGACCGTTATATCGACTCAGATTTACGTGAAAGACACGCCTCAGGCAAGAAAAAACGTCTCAGAGAATTGTAATATAAACATTAGCTTACATGCCAAAGTGTGGCATTTACTCCCCTATATTCTTAGGGACCCAATGTAAAAAATCCATTGTCGAGAGAAACTACGCCAAGTGCGTGTGCTACATAAATCCAGTTCGGCCTTGAAAAAGTTCTTAATGGAATTACCATCGGTGCTTAGCTGGAATGGCAGAGAATATATCAAAACCATGGATATTGGTGATGGCGCTTTTTCAAAGGCAGTATTCATTGCAAGCGAAGGACATGAATTCAAATTAGCCACTCGCTTAGTGGATGCTGGAAATAATTTTAAAAAATCATGGCACAGTTTGTCACGAAAAGGTTACTAGCTAAACATTCTCAAGATCGCGCAAACGCGTGCGATAATCACTGGGCGTAACTCCCATTTTTTTTACAAACGCACGTCTCAGTGATTCACTGCTTCTAAAGCCAGTTTTATTTGCGATAGTTTCCAATGACTGACGGGTTTCTTCTAGTTTTCTACAGGCGATATCAAAACGCACTTGTTCGACAAACTTGGCCGGTGTGGTTCCCGTTTCTTCGACAAATCGTCGTGCAAAATTGCGTGGGCTCATTGCGACTTTGTCAGCTAAACTAACAACGGAAAGATTTTCATTTGGATTATCTATAATCCAAATTAATAATTTTTGAATACTTTCAATTTCCGATTTTTGTGAGCACAATTGAGAACTAAATTGCGATTGACCGGCTGGCCGCTTTAAATACATGACCAGTTGCTGCGCGGTTTCTAGCGCAACATTTTGTCCCCAATCCTTTTCAACCATCGCCAAGGCCATATCAATACCGGCCGTTACACCAGCGGAGGTATAAAGTTTTCCCTGGCGAGCAAACATAATATCGGGATCAACATGGGTGCTGGGAGAAAACTGCGCAAGTTCCTGGCAATATTCCCAGTGGGTAGTGGCAATTTTATTTTCTAATAGTCCAGCGGCTGCTAAAAGAAATGCGCCGGTACAAACTGAGCCAAACCTTTGAGTTTTTTCAGGCAGGGTCTTAATCCAGTCAATCAGTTGTTGGTCTTCTAATTGTGCCTTGAAGCCAATTCCGCCGGTAATGAGCAAGGTATCAGCATGAGTGATTTCCCGATAGGATCGACTTGCAACCAGATTGATTCCGTTAGAACAACATATGTTTCCGGCTACAGGCGAAACAATTTCAACCGTGTAGGCCTCACTATTGCACATTGCATTGTCTTGCAACCAACGTGAGGCTCTAGAGAATACTTCTAAAGGCCCGGTGATATCTAATATTTGAGCATTTGGGTAAGCCAACATAATTACTTTATGTGGCAGTTGTTGTACTAAATTCGTACAAAAAACTTCCATGTGTTTCTCAGCCATTACTGCAAAATTACATGGTAAATTGTGCCGATTTAATTGATGCTTGTCTAGCACGTTGTTGGATACGTTTTTGTGCAAAGTAAGGAATTCTTCTGAACGGTCGCAAAAAAGACTCCCAAAACTTTCACCAACCTTGAGACCTCAAACGGAAACGATTGACGGCAGATTGTCTTGATTGATGATGGCAAGAAGACTATTTTTAATACCTTGCATTAGTAGGCGTATAGGCCGTTATGGTATACAAGATTCGGATTACATAAAGGAAATTATGAGTCGTAGTTTGGCTTTGTGATTATTAATCGGTGATACAGAATTTTGAACAGTCTCAAAAATGGGGAAACGTTTTGTGGCAGTTTATCACCAAGTTACATCCCAAAATCTGGCATTTACTTCTCTATATTCTTAGGAAGCCTTATTGCCCCTTTAGCTGAACTTTATTTATA
>JAOULU010000350.1 GCA_029881855.1 Nitrosomonas sp.
TTCTGCTACTACACACAAATCCAACCCTTTAGCCAGGCCCAGTATTGCAGTTACTATGGCCGCATCCTCTGAATTACTAACTACATTGTCTATAAATGCTTTATCAATCTTTAATACTGTTAATGGCAGTTCCTTTAAATAAGTCAATGAAGAATAACCAGTACCAAAATCATCAATGGCAATTTTGACACCCGCCTCACGCAGTTGCGTAAGAATAATGATTGCCCGCTGTGGATCATCCATCAATACACCTTCTGTAATCTCCAACATCAAGCTATTCGGTGACAACCCAGATTCACTCAGTGTCCTATTTATTGTTTCTAGAAAATCTTTATGCACAAACTGACGCGGCGAAATATTGACAGAAATATAGAAATCGGTATGGCCTGCATCTTGCCAAAGTTTTGCTTGAAAACAAGCACTACGCAATGCCCATATCCCAAGCATTTTTATCAAACCATTATTTTCTGCCATTGGAATAAATTTAATCGGCGAAACAGAACCAAAACTTGAACTATTCCAACGCATTAATGCTTCCGCTCCGGATAATTTATCTGTTTGCGCACAAAAAATAGGTTGATAATGCAACGTAAACTCACCATTCTTAATACCGTTATGCATTGCTGATTCAAGTGACAAATCTTCTTCAACAGCGTCCAGCTTGTCACAATAAAGCACCCATTGGTTCGTACCTAACGATTTAGCTCTATACATAGCAATTTCTGCCTGTCGATATAAATCTAATGCGTTATCCGTATGCTGAGGGTAAATCGAGATTCCAAGACAAGCACTGACATGTAAGTTATGTCCGGCAATATAAAAAGGTCGCCGCACCGCTATGAAGATTTTTTTGGTAATTAATTCAATCGTACTTTCCCCTGCTCCCATCATAATGAAGCAGAATCCATTACCCCGTATCCTAGTTAATGTATCACTACGTCGCACACATGCTTGCAATCTCTCGGCAATGGCCCTGAGTAAGGCATCGCCAATATTGTGCCCTAGTGTTCTATTAACATTCTTAAAATTATCTAGATCTAACAGGATTAACGCCAAAGTTTTTCGCTCTCGCTGTGCCGAGAGAATACCCATGCCCAGACGATCATCGAGCAATATCTTGCCAGGCAGTCCAGTAAGTGGATCATGCGTAGAAAGATGCAGAAGCCGGGCCTCGTTTTCCTTCCAATGTGTCGCATCAAATGCGATCAATAGAAAGTCACCGTTTTGACGCGGCATGATGTGACAATCTACCCATACTGGCAATACCCTTTGCTGCAACAGACGCCCCATAATTGATTGTTTACATCCAGTTTCTCTTGCAGTCTCCATGGCTGCTGTGAGTTGATGCATATCCTCAGGTTGAATAAATAATTGAATTGATTCTTGTTCCAACGCCGTCGGCAATTGCAGGAATTCACTCGATGATTTAGAAGCTTCCAATATGGTGCCATGCGAATCAATACGCACAGCAAAATCACTTAAACATGAAAGGAAATCAGGGTCTGTTTGCAAATTCACAATGAATATACCTACTCTCTAAGAGGAAAAATGCGCCTTATTACCAATAATAAATTTTTTTACAACAACTTAACCAAATAAAAACCAAAATTTGATATAACATTTGTTAACGGCATGTTAGCCTAAAAACTGGATAGCTAATCTCTGGATTTAATTGGGAAAAATACCTTTTTATGGTTAAATAATACATTTGCAGATTAAATATCTTATTTCCAACATATCCATGAGCGATTTAACCACCAACAATTGTGATTCCTTTTGTACCTAGCTGCTTTACAGGTGAAATATACGGGTCTAGCAACTATGTCTAAGAGTTCACAAAGAGTTTACAATTCCTACACAATCTACGGTTTTAAGTGATTATAGTGCACACATACCAAGTAAAAACTAATATCACTTAACTTGTAGGAGAAAATTATGGATACGATGACTTTTCTAGTAAACGGCACAGAAACTGGCCACAATGATTCAGCAGCATGGGTAACAGTGACTGCGGCAGGAAACGGAGTGCTTGTATTAAAAGTTGC
>JAOULU010000351.1 GCA_029881855.1 Nitrosomonas sp.
GACGATTGAAGCGCAAGCTGCACAAGTTGCCAAAGTTAAGCGTTTTGAGAGCGGCGTGGTAAAAGACCCTGTTACTATTCCTCAGGATATGACTGTGCGGGAGGTGCTTGAACTGATCCGCCGACACAAGATTTCTGGTCTTCCCGTTGTTGACGGGAGAAAGGTAGTCGGTATTGTCACCAATCGTGACCTTCGCTTCGAAACCAATCTTGACCAAGCTATTAAACACATCATGACACCGAAAGATCGCTTAATCACGGTAAAAGAAGGCACGACGCGTGAAGAAGCACTAGATCTGCTGCACAAACACCGTCTAGAACGTGTTTTAGTCGTTAATAAAAAATTTGAATTACGCGGTTTAATTACCGTCAAAGACATCACGAAGACCTCTGAATATCCATTGGCTTGTAAAGATGAGCAGGAACAATTACGTGTCGGCGCGGCAATTGGTGTTGGAGAAGGCAGCGAAGAGCGCGCCAGCGCATTAATTCAAGCGGGTGTGGATGTCATCGTGGTTGATACTGCACATGGACATTCCCAAAGTGTGCTTGATCGTATTGCTTGGATTAAAAAACACTACCCGGATATGCAAGTTATTGGTGGCAATGTCGCAACCGCTTCTGCTGCACGGGCTTTGGTTGATTGCGGTGCAGACGCGGTAAAGGTAGGCATTGGCCCCGGCTCAATATGTACAACTCGGATTGTTGCTGGCGTCGGTGTGCCACAAATCACTGCTATTCATAATGTGTCTGAAGCGTTAGCAGGCTGTGGTGTGTCAGTCATTGCTGATGGTGGCATTCGTTATTCTGGTGATATTGCCAAAGCACTGGCAGCCGGCGCAGATTTGGTCATGTTGGGTGGGCTATTTGCTGGCACGTCAGAATCACCTGGCGAAATCGAGCTCTACCAAGGACGCTCATACAAAACCTATCGCGGCATGGGTTCATTATCTGCCATGCAACAAGGCTCAAGTGATCGTTATTTTCAAGAAGCTGAGCAGAAAAATAACGAAAAATTAGTCCCAGAAGGTGTAGAAGGCCGCGTCCCCTATAAAGGCAACATTAGTGCCGTTATTCATCAATTGATGGGGGGTGTCCGTTCCAGTATGGGCTATCTAGGCTGCGAATCGATTAAAGCTATACATGATAAAGCCGAGTTTGTTGAAATCACAACTTCAGGCATTCGTGAATCACATGTTCACGATGTCCAAATCACCAAAGAAGCACCCAATTACCACGTCAAATAAAAGCGATCCTGTATGCATCAAAAAATATTGATTCTGGACTTCGGTTCCCAGTACACACAACTGATCGCGCGACGTGTACGCGAAACTAATGTTTATTGTGAACTGCATCCCTACGATGTAAGCCAAAAATTTATTAAAAACTTCGCACCGAATGGCATCATCCTATCTGGTGGCCCTGCCTCGGTAATTGAGAATGAGACCCCGAGGGCACCACAAAATGTATTTGAATTAGGTGTTCCTGTACTTGGAATTTGCTACGGCATGCAAACTATGGCCGCCCAATTAGGTGGGCGCGTTGAGAATGCAGCGATCCGCGAATTTGGTTATGCTGACATACAAGTTTCAAAAAATGGCGCGCTACTCCAATCTATTAAAGGACGCACAGACTCTTCTGAAGATCACCGGCTTGATGTCTGGATGAGTCATGGTGATAAGGTTGAATCTTTACCGCCTGGTTTCCAAGTTATGGCACATAATGCAGCCACCCCTATCGCTGCGATGGCCGACGAATCTCGCCATTTTTATGGCATACAATTTCACCCTGAAGTCACACATACCCTACAAGGCAAAGCTATTATAGATCGCTTTGTACATGAAATTTGCGGCATTGATCATGACTGGAACATGCCTGATTATATTGATGAAGCTGTCGGAAAGATACGTTCAACCGTTGGAAAGGATCAAGTGATCCTTGGTTTATCAGGTGGTGTGGATTCGTCTGTGGCTGCTGCACTCATACACCGTGCTATTGGCGACCAATTAACTTGTGTGTTTGTCGATAATGGT
>JAOULU010000353.1 GCA_029881855.1 Nitrosomonas sp.
CATTGAAGCTTCGTCAGATAAAATATCTCCAAACATATTACCTGTAACAATTACATCAAATTGTTTTGGGTCTCGTACTAATTGCATGGCAGCATTATCTACAAGCATATGTGAGAGTGTCACATGCGGGTATTCTTTTGATACATCAATAACTACATCACGCCACAATTGTGTACATTCAAGCACATTCATCTTATCTACTGAACATAGTTTTCTATTTCTTTTATCAGCAGCTTGGAAAGCCACATGCGCTATTCTACGTATCTCAGCTTCACTATATATCATCGTATTAAAACCAACACGTTGTCCATCACGCTGTTCAATACCACGCGGTTCGCCAAAATAAATATCGCCCGTAAGCTCACGTACAATCATAATATCAAGACCCGCAACGACTTCAGGTTTGAGGCTAGAAGCATCCGCTAGTTCTGGATATAAGGTAGCTGGGCGCAAATTAGCAAATAAGTTTAGCGCCTTGCGAATTGCCAACAAACCTCTTTCCGGACGTTTTTCACGAGGCAACGCATCATATTGTGGGCCACCGACGGCACCAAGTAAAATTGCATCCGCTTTTGTTACCAATTGATGCGTAGCTTCAGGGTATGGTTCTCCTGTAGCATCAACAGCACAACCCCCGATTAAACCATGCGTTAATTCAAAATCTAGACCACTCGCCTTTAATGCATCTAACACATTAATCGCTTGTGCAACAATCTCTGGGCCGATACCATCACCCGCTAAAACTGCAATTTTCATTTTATCCTAACCAGATTAATCCATTATTTACGTAAATAACCAGGGCTGTTGCTCACGTCTTTGCTGTTCAAACTGCTTGATTTTCTCAGCTTTTTGTAAGGTCAAACCTATTTCATCTAAACCATTTAATAAACAGTGCCTACGAAATGTATCCACTTCAAAATTGAAAATTTCACCATCTGGCGTTGTCACTGACTTAGACTGCAAATTAATTGTTAAGTGATAGCCTTCTGTTAACTTTATTTCTTCAAATAACTGGTCCAGTATTTCGGCACTCAGAATGATTGGCAAAACACCAATCTTGAAACAATTATTAAAAAATATATCTGCAAAACTCGGTGCAATAATTACGCGAAAGCCATAATCCTGGAGCGCCCATGGCGCATGTTCACGGCTTGAGCCACAACCAAAATTGGCTCGCGCCAATAATATCTCGGCACCTTGATAACGCGGTTCATTCAATACAAAATCTGGATTAGGCTGGCGTTGCGTGGCATCCATCCCTGGCTCGCCATGATCAAGATAGCGCCATTCATCAAACAAATTCTGACCAAACCCTGAGCGCTTTATAGATTTCAAAAATTGCTTCGGTATGATCGCATCTGTATCAACATTTGCACGATCAATCGGCGCCACAAGACCACTAAATGTATTAAATTTTTCCATTAATTCTATTTTGCTGATCGTTCAAGTGCTTCTCCACCTTTTTGCAAATCTTTACCAAAACCTGCCATCGTATTACAAGCTGTTAAATTAAATGCTGCGAATAAAGCAATCATCACTGATATTACTTTTATATTCATGATCCTTATAAAATATAATTACAGCATTGTATCAATCACACAATTCACGTACATCAACAAAATGTCCTGCCACTGCAGCAGCAGCAGCCATAGCAGGACTAACCAGATGAGTACGACCACCTGGACCTTGACGCCCTTCAAAATTACGATTTGACGTAGATGCGCAGCGCTCACCCGAAGCCAATCGGTCATCATTCATGGCCAAGCACATTGAACACCCTGGCTCACGCCATTCAAATCCTGCTGCTTCAAAAATCTTGTCCAACCCTTCTTTCTCAGCTTGCTCCTTAACCAAACCAGAGCCAGGCACGACTAGCGCAAGTTTAATGTTTTTAGCAACGTGTTTTCCCTGGATAATTTTAGCCGCCTCACGTAAATCTTCGATACGTGAATTGGTACAAGACCCAATAAACACCTTATCAATAGATATATCTTTAATCGGCGTATTAGCACGCAACCCCATATATTTCA
>JAOULU010000352.1 GCA_029881855.1 Nitrosomonas sp.
AGCGTGAGAAAGGTGAGTTGGTTGAACAAATGCGATTGACTATTTTTTTTGAGAATGATCAACTCACTCATATCGAAAATCTTTTTGAATTTTCAGATGAATCACCTTAGTATGAACCAAGTGAATTAGAGGCTGTGCAAGAGACTCATCAACCAGTCGGATGAAAAAATAGTGTGTAGATATAGCGTGTTTATTTAAAGCATAATTTTAGTAGGAATTCAATGACAATACAGAAAATTGCGATAGCAGGTAGTACAGGGCGTATGGGGCGTGCGTTGCTGGAAGTGGTTACACAAGCAACAGATATGCAGTTATTTGCTGCGTTGGAAAGAAGTGGGAATCCTAGTTTGGATAAAGATGCAGGGGAATTAATCGGTGCTAGTTGCGGTGTTAATGTAGCCAGTGATTTTGCTACAGCATTGATTGGGTGTGACCAAATAATTGATTTCACACGTCCTGATGCAACACTTGCACATTTGGCTATTTGCCGAGAGCAGGGTGTGAAAATGGTGATTGGCACCACGGGTTTTTCAGCAGAAGAAAAGGCTGTGCTTAAAGCTGCATCAGAAGATATTGCGATTGTTTTTGCACCTAATATGAGTGTTGGTGTGAATGTGACTTTTAAGCTGTTGGAGATTGCAGCCAAGGTGTTAAATGAAGGTTATGATATTGAAATCATTGAAGCGCATCACCGTCATAAAATTGATGCGCCATCGGGTACTGCGTTACGTATGGGGGAAGTCGTTGCTGAAGCATTGCATCGCGATTTAGAAAAAGTTGCTATTTATGGTCGTGAAGGTGTTACCGGAGAACGACAATCAGACACGATTGGTTTTTCTACCATTCGGGCAGGTGATATCGTCGGTGAGCACACGGCTATGTTTGCTGGTATCGGTGAGCGCATTGAAATTACCCATAAAGCCAGCAGTCGTATGACCTTCGCTATGGGTGCAATGCGTGCGGTACGATTCTTGGAAGATAAACCGAATGGCATGTTTGACATGCAAGATGTACTGGGTCTACGTTAGCTCCTTATTTTTCATCATGTTATAACCTTATATGGCAACTTACGTCATTGGTGACTTACAAGGTTGTTATTCGTCATTCCAGCAATTATTAGAACGGGTTTGTTTTAATCCCCAACAAGATAAGCTATGGCTGGTCGGGGATATTGTTAATCGTGGCCCAGAATCATTGTCATTGTTGCGCTTTCTCAAACAAGCGGGTAACGCAGTAATTATGGTGTTGGGTAACCATGACATACATCTTTTGATGGTTGCAGCAGGACTGGCTAAAAGTCATTCTAATGACACCATACAACCCATACTAGATGCCCGGGATAGTGATGAATTGCTGTATTGGTTGCGTCAGCAAAGACTATTTTATGCCGAAGGTGATTATGCTATGGTGCATGCGGGTTTGTTGCCCGATTGGTCTATCGCTCAGGCCGAACAATTAGCGCAAGAAGTGGAAACTGCATTACGCCAAGATGATTATCAGAAAATATTCTCACAGTTATATGGCAATGAGCCCGATTATTGGTGTGATGATTGGGTGGGTTGTGAGCGCCTACGTGTCATTATCAATGCGATGACACGAATGCGTATTTGTAGCCCCGCAGGAAAAATGAACTTCGCATTTAAGGGGAATCTAGCAGACATACCAACAGGCTATTTACCGTGGTTTGGTGTACCTAAAAGAGCTAGTCAGGCGACAACCATTGTTTGTGGTCACTGGTCAGCATTGGGGTTGTATGTTAGAGATAATCTCATTGCGCTGGATAGTGGTTGTGTATGGGGTGGCCAATTAACCGCTATACGTTTAGAGGATCGGAAAGTTTTTCAGACTCCCTGTGTGGGACAGGTAATAAAAGCGCGTTAGCAATGGCTTGTTCAGATAAACGCGCTAATTCGCGTCGGTTCTTTCCGCTGCATTGAATGGGGGCATTAAAGGTTAGTGTTACATCTATCCGGGGTTGTCTTAATATTTGTTTTAACGATAAAACTAATGATGGGTCTGTATAAGCTGCG
>JAOULU010000354.1 GCA_029881855.1 Nitrosomonas sp.
GCAATGGCAATGGCAATGGCAATGGCAATGGCAATGGCAACAACCATCACGGCCACGGCCATCACAACCATCACAACCATGACAATGTTTATAGCAAATATCTAAAACCGGTGGTAACCGCCATCGACTACCACACGCGCATGATCTATCTCTTTAATTACGAGAATGACAAACTCATAACAATAGATCCTGCAAACATTACTGGCTGGCCAGGCGATATTCCATTGCAACACACCGCTGTATTGCCGGGAGCTGATATGATTTACATTACTTCTGATAATACACAAGAACATCCTGCTTATATTATTCCACTGAAAGTAGAGGATATTAATTGGGATGCAGGTTCAGCCTCACTTAGGCTTGGTGAATTGATAGTAGCGGACAGCCCTGATATGCCAGCTGAACTCCCTTTTGTTGAAACCGTAGAGGGCAGTGCCCAAAACGTTCCTGATTGGCTGCTAGCCGGTTCAACCCAGATACATGGGCCGACACTTCTACCCTACTCTGACTATATGTACTGGACAGAATTCACGTCGGACAGAGTACGTGTTGTCGATCTCAGAACAAATGAATTAGCAGGAGTGGATCCTATTGTTATACCCGATTACACCGAGCAGACACATGGCGTAATGTTTAATAAATCTGGCTCCATTGGGCTTGGCACAGGGTATTTTTTTGACAATAGCAAAATTGACGTTTATAAGCCCAACAGAATGACAGGCGAGCTGCAAGAAATAGGCCAGATCATGTTGGGTACCGAGGAAAGCCATGCAGCATTTACTCATTTTGTATACTGGTTGGACGAACGATATGCGCTGACTGCCACAATGCAGTTTGATAAAACTTCGCTGACACCATCAAACACCGAAAATATTATCCCGCCTAGCGTGTGGCTACTTGATGCGGTAGATCTAACTGCGATTAAAATTATTGATAGTACTGATGACGTCAATGGTCATGGTATTTTCCGCTCCGCTTCTGATTTAGCAGTTGTCAATGGTAAGCTCTATATTGCGGAGGAAGATTCAATTGATTATGAATTTGCTCAGGATGGCTACATTTCTGTTTTCGATTTATCTGATCGCTTTAATCCGGTTTTTATGAAAAGATACAAGCCTGGAGAAGATCTTCCAGAAGGTTATGCTGTTGCGCATACCATTAGCCCAACGCCGGATAATCGCCATTTGATCGTGGCAAGCTGGGTTTCCGGGTATGTTCTCAAGCTTGATACTGTAACGGATACAATTGTCAAAGTATGGGGACCTGACGATGGCCTGGTAAAACCGCATGGTATCTATGCAGCCGGTTTAATTCGCTAATTAGCGCTACTTGTTTGTTCGGTCCATCTGCTTTTGCCTAAGGATACATCATGCAGGGAAAACAAAGGATGGGCCGTTTTAGTAGCACATCAAGCAACGTGGTGTTTAGATTAATGATAAGGGGATATTAAATTGAAAAAACAAGTTTTTCAAAAGCGCCATTCCTTGACCGTAATTGCGATATTTTTTCTTTTTATTCAGACCAATATCACAGCCGCGCCACTCGTGCTGGTTCGTCCCGTACCGCTACAAGCGGAAGCAATTGACCACTTGAAACAGGCGCATGCGAGTGAGAGTAGTCAATGGCAGCTGGTGGTTTTTGGATTTGCTCATTGCAAGGATATTTGTCCTACAACACTGGCTAATTTGTCCATGCTCATTAAGGCTGCTGACAATGAACAAATCAAGCTGGACGGCACATTCGTAACAGTCGATCCGGATAGGGACACCAATGCTGTTCTATCCGACTATACAAAAAGCTTTGGACCTAACATTGCTTATTTACGCTTTGAAGATGAAGCGTTGGAGCAGTTTAAAGCGACTTTTGGCGTTGAAGTTGCTTTCTATACAAAAAACGAAGGGAATCAGCGTAACTACCAAGTTGATCATAGCACGACCGCATTTTTAATTGATCCTGATGGTAGAATCAGAGTTATGTTTGATGCCGTACAGGATGCTATCAGTGTTGCAAAAATGTTCCAAGAGG
>JAOULU010000065.1 GCA_029881855.1 Nitrosomonas sp.
TACCTCTTCCTTAGACATGCGGATTTTTTTGGCATGGTCCCAAAGTTGGAATGGCACATCGATTGCTACGATAAAAATCATTGCCGCCACAATAAATAAAAAACTCGTTATAAGTATGTCGCCAGTCTGTGAAAGACCTAAATCAATTGGCACTTTAATTAATCCCAACACAGCCTCTTTGTTATGCCAAATTACTAGGGATGCAACACCACCAACAATTAGTGCCTTAGAAATTGCTTTCACCAATTCAGTCAATCCTCGCACTGAAAAAATCCTGGCAAAGCCTTTAATGGGATCTAGTTTCTTAAAATCTGGGATTAATGCTTTTGAACTAAAAAGCCACCCACTCATTAGCATTGGCGCAAAAAAAGCAACCACGATAAGTAAAGCTAATAGTGGCCCTAACGCAAATAACGCTTCAAAAGCAAGTTCATACAAACGGTTCAACATTAAATCTGTCTGAAAAGCCAGCACTCTTTCTATCTGCATCCCCTGACTCATAATCTTCGATAGCTTCTCCATCATGCTGCCGCCCATAAATAAAACACCTGCAGCGGCAGACATCAATAAGACAAATGTCGTTAGCTCTTGAGAGCGCGCAACCTGCCCATCTTCCCTTGCCTTTTCCCGGCGTTTGGGCGTCGCTTCTTCTGTTTTTTCAAGATCGCTATCGTCAGCCATAGTTAACTCCGTATTTCACACAAGAATTATCATTGATGGAAGATAAATTCTATATCGGGAACAAACAAGGTTTCGTCCCGTTATTTGGTTAATCTTAAACGAGACAATCTATTAATCATAGATTATTCAATCAGTTATGATATAATTACCACCTATATTTACATTAAGACTTATACAAACATGGCAAGTAATTCACGTTTTGTACGCTTTTTTCTAGTCGCAATACTTTTTGTATTTCTCTTAATAATTACAGTCACCTGGATACTGCTTCGAGGGAGCATGCCTAAATATGAAGGCATGGTTAATCTGCGTGAATTACATGCGCCGGTTACAATCGAAAGAGATTCACTGGGTAGCGTGACAATCACAGGACATAATCGTTTAGATATCGCCAGAGCAATAGGCTATATTCATGCTCAAGAACGTTTCTTTGAGATGGATATTATGAGACGGCAAGCAGCCGGAGAATTGGCCGAAATATTTGGAACCGCTGCACTGGCACATGACATTCAAGCTCGCAAATTACGTATGCGTAAACATGCCTCAGCTATCTTGGCACTTCTACCAGAAGCACAACGACAATTACTAGATGTCTATCGAGAAGGTGTTAATAAAGGAATCAATGCACTCTCAATCCGCCCCTATCCCTATTTGTTAACACGAACAAAACCGAAAGCATGGCAAAATGAGGACAGCCTATTAATCATTCTTGCCATGTTCCGCATTCTTAATGAATCAAGTATTTACCGTGAACTTGGGCTTTCCTTTATGTGGTCTGCTCTACCAGCTAATGTCTATTATTTTCTGAATACAAGCGGTGGATCATGGGATGCCCCACTTGTTGGCGCAGCGATAGACTCACCGGCACTACCGACCGTAGATGATATTAATATTCAACAATTGGATGCACATTTATTTAAAAATGATTATTCCTATGAAGACGGTATACCAGGGAGCAACAATTTTTCTGTTTCTGGTGCATTAACAAATGGTCCTGCGCTGGTAGCAAATGATATGCATTTAACTTTGCGTGTTCCAAATTTATGGTTCCGCACACGTTTTATTTATCCCTCCTCTACTGGCTCAGTAAATGACATTATTGGAGCGGGTCTTCCCGGTGTGCCTGTAATTATCATTGGCTCTAATCGACACATTGCCTGGAGTTTCACCAATAGCTATGGAGACTTTGCTGATTGGGTACGTATTACGTTAGACCCTAACGATGAACACCGTTATCTTGGCACAACTGGCTGGCAATCTATTGAGTCATCCAATGAAATAATCAAAGTACATAATGCACCTGATAAAATAGTCAAGGTTCAAGAAACAGAGTGGGGGCCCATTATTGCTGTGGATCATGACGACACACCCCTTGCATTAAGCTGGACAGCATTACAACCTGAAGCAATAAACCTAGATTTGATCGAATTAGAACAAGTCAAATCAGCTGATAATGCAGTAAAAGTTGCTCAACAAGCAGGCATTCCGGCACAAAATTTTATAGTCGGCGACTATGCAGGCAATATTAGCTGGACAATTGCTGGACGTATTCCTACACGTTCAAAAAATTACGACCCACAGTTGCCAGCTGATTGGTCTGATCCGAACACTGGATGGACTGGATGGCTAAACCCCGCAGATTACCCGTTAATCAGGAACCCTGTTTCTCAGCGTTTATGGACAGCAAATGCACGCACTGTTAATGACCCAATGCTTAATATACTTGGAGATGGCGGATATGATCTTGGTGCAAGGGCAAAGCAAATACGTGACAACCTGTTTACCCGCGAACAATTTACGGCTGAAGATATGTACACCATTCAACTTGACCACCGCGCAATCTTCTTAACCCGTTGGCATCACTTACTTGAATCTAACTTAAAGAAAGCTAAAACCACACCACTGCGATTAATCTTAAAAGAATCACTTGAAGACTGGGATGGACAAGCATCAATTGGTTCTGTTGCCTACCGAGTCGTTCGTGCCTATCGCCATCATGTCATCAAAACAGTCTTAGGTGGCTTTGCTGCTGAAATTAGGCGCACTTATCCAGATTTTAGTCTTCCAAGATTAAATCAGGCTGAGCATACTGTATGGAAAATAATCAAACAGCAGCCACAACATTTGCTACCACCTGGCTTTAAAAACTGGGACGAATTACTATTAATCTGTGCCGAACAAATTGCAGAGCAATTACAAAACCAATCCCACGGAATAACAACGCGCAACTGGGGCGATGATAACCTTGCAAGTATTAAACACCCGCTTAGTCAAACCTTACCAAGTTTTATCGCTAACTGGCTCGATATGCCCTCAGACCCCCTTCCGGGTGACAGTAATATGCCACGTATTCAATCACCAAATTTTGGTGCATCTCAACGCTCTATCGTTGCGCCAGGAAAAGAAGAAGAAGGCATTTTTGATATGCCAGGCGGTCAAAGTGGGCACCCGCTATCTCCCTATTATGGCAGTGGGCACACCAACTGGGTTACCGAAAACCCCACGCCCTTTCTACCTGGCCCAGCTGAGAAAATCTTGCAAATTGTACCAACAAGTTAGGAAGCTGTTGACTGATTCGGTGCAATAATTTACTTCT
Organism: Nitrosomonas sp.; assembly: GCA_029881855.1. Classification (GTDB taxonomy): domain Bacteria; phylum Pseudomonadota; class Gammaproteobacteria; order Burkholderiales; family Nitrosomonadaceae; genus Nitrosomonas. The sequence goes on from JAOULU010000065.1 coordinate 3,278, forward strand.
ATTTTTAAACTTAAACACATTTACTAAATTCATCAATATGGCATACAAGAATATTCTACCTCTGCATGCTCATCAGATGCGTCACGTAACGATATCTCCCAGATTAACAATAACACGTACAAAAAATACTCAATATCACTGTATAGTTTTTAATTTGTAAAATCGTCTTTTATCTAACTCACAGACTAATTATTTCGGCCCATAAATCATGTGCATCCGAATCGATAATCCTAACTTCTATAAATTCACCTGGTTGCAAATTATTAGTGTTATTCACGTAAACCAGCCCATCAATTTCCGGCGCATCAGCGCTACTTCTGGCAATTACTTTTCCATCTTTAACATCATCAATCATTACCGTCATTCTTTTGCCTATTCTAGTCGCTAAATGTTGCTGACTTATTTCTTCTTGGCATTGCATAAAGCGTGCACGACGATGTTGCTTGATTTCATCAGGCACATGGTTCGGCAATATATTAGCTGATGCACCTTCTACCGGTGAGTAGGTAAAACAACCCACACGATCTAACCGTGCCTCCTGCATAAATTGCAATAATTCCTCAAATTCCGCTTCCGTTTCACCCGGAAAACCCACAATAAACGTACTACGCAATGTAATATCAGGACAAATTTGTCGCCATTTCTGAATTCGAGCTAAATTATTCTCAGCACTGGCTGGCCGCTTCATCGCTTTTAAAATTCGTGCATTTGCGTGTTGTAGTGGCACATCAAGGTAAGGCAGTATTTTACCGTCCGCCATTAACGGGATCACTTCATCGACATGCGGATAAGGATAAACATAATGTAGCCGCACCCATACGCCGAGCGTACCAAGCGCCTGGGCCAGTTCGGTTAATCGTGTTTTAATGGGCCTGCCCTGCCAAAACCCGGTACGGTATTTGACATCAACACCATAGGCGCTGGTGTCTTGCGAAATAATCAACAATTCTTTTACACCAGCATCTACCAAGTGTTCTGCTTCCTGCATTACCTCATGAATTGGCCGGCTAACCAGATCCCCCCGCATGGATGGAATAATACAAAACGTACAACGGTGATTACATCCTTCAGAGATTTTAATATAGGCGTAATGTTTTGGCGTCAGACGGATTCCCTGAGGAGGGACTAAGCTTGTAAATGGGTCATGCCTCTGAGGCAAATGTGTATGTATTGCCGACATCACCTCAGGAAGCGCATGTGGCCCCGTCACCGCGAGTACTTGTGGGTGGGCATTCATCACCACATTGCCGTCTTCTTTAGCACCCAGACAACCTGTCACGATCACTTTGCCATTTTCTGCTAATGCCTCACCGATTGCATCTAACGATTCCTCAACAGCTTGATCAATAAATCCGCAAGTATTGACGACAACCAGATCCGCATTTTCATAAGAAGAAGATATCTCATATCCCTCCGCCCTAAGTTGTGTCAGAATTTGTTCAGAATCGACCAATGCTTTTGGACAACCCAACGAAATGAAACCTATTTTTTGTGTGTTTTGTTTTGATGACATGTACAAATGAAGCTATGATGCGACGATAAAAACCGAATTTTATATGATAAAACGTTGTAACAATTTTTTATCTTCCGTTTACCCACAATTACGAGACATCTATCACATGATAATTAGAAGATTATTAATCATCAGCTTCTTTTTGTGGGCGCTATTCCCATTTCAAGCATTTTCTCAAGTCGAGTGCCGCACCTTACAACATTGGATAACACTGGACAACGGCCTTCAAATGAACCAAAAACATCTATTTTGTGGGGAGTGGCATCGTGGTCGGGCAAAAGGCTTTCATTCACGCCCGGGCGGCATTAATCCCGATACAGTTGCACACTTCACCATTCAAGACAAAACCAATTTGGCGGGTATTTATACTGGCAGATGGTCTTATCAGAACCATCCGGAGAAAAATAAGTTCTCGTCTATGTTTCCAGACAATTGCTCGGCACAACAAGTCCTAAATTCAATTAACTATGCCGCTACCAATACGCATGCACGATGCCCTAAAGGCGCGCCCAATTGGACAAAATGCGGTCAAAATAAACCCCCTCAAGTTGCCAGCAATGGCACATCCAAATATTGCAGTAAAGATAATGAACTGTTCACTATTGGCTACGCGCCGCCCAATGATGGAAAAATTAATACAGCATTTCCAATTTTCCAATGACCGAAAATAATTTCTCGTGGCCTGAATATTGTCCCAATAATCCATCACATGAATTAATTATTGCCTACCTCACGATTGATATTCAAAAGAGTCTGCACTGGATTAATGAGCTGCATCAAAAAATAAAAGAAATAAAATCAGGCCAAATTTCTTCATGGGAACGTACAGGCAATGCATATTGCCTGTATTTATTTCCTGATCATGTTGTAATTGAGGACGATTATTCTGAAGAATCTGGGGCAACTATGGAAATTTCACTTAGCGACTTTGAACAAGCCGTCGTTTCATGGAAACAATTTGTCATGTATTAAACTTTCTCAAAACTCGCCCTTATATCTAGCTGCATCAATTATTGACCAAAGATGGAAAATACCGCCAATAACAGCGGGAATTATTAAAACTGCAAAAAAATAATTAATACCAACCATTAAGAAAAACAATAATGCGGGTAATATACGCCCCTGAACCAATTGACCCAACCCAGGAATAAAGAAACTACAGATTGCTGCAAGAACATTACCACCTGACCCTTGACCCGACACTGACATTTTGCTACTCCATGAAAACCTATGGAATTACCGACTAGTTACACTTATTCTTACAAAGAAGCATTCATTTTATTGATTTGGCTCACCATCAGGCCATTCACTAAATGGAAATGGGCGCTGTTCACTGCTAAAAACCAAAAATCGAGCAATCTGGTAAATATATGTACTCAAGTTCTGGCCGAATTTCAGTAAATAATCGTTCATTTTACCCGTCAGGATGATTGTAATAAATTGGAACAGCATAATACCTGTGATCAAAAGTTTTGTTCCACCGTATATAATGATAAAAAACAACATGTATAGTCCACGTTGCCATATTTCATTTTTTTGCAATCTTTGCTTTATTTCTTCTTTCATTCCAGTTCCTACAAAAATAAATCCGTTGATTAACTGAACGCTATTTTTTGTCTCAGAAATAATTGTTACACCCCTATATCCAACGGCGTACTTTATTTTGATATTGTTTATATTGGTCGCCAAATAGTTTATACAATATCTTTTCTTCAGGCTCAATCTGAAAACGATTCATAGCGAGGATAAACACAATGACAAATAACAATGACAACATATTTGACAGATAAATCGCCCAACTTAACAAGATCATTGCTAAACCAAGATAGACAGGGTTACGACTATAACTGTAAACACCTGTGACAACCAGTGATGTGGTTTGTTCAGGCCGTAGAGGATTAACCGTTGTACCAGCACGATAAAACCAGAAGATAGCCAATAAAACGAAGCCACTACCCAACATTAGCAACAAGAGTGAGAGTAAGATTACTGCGTGAGAATAATTGGGATTAACAGTCAAGCTAGGATAAAACAACGCAGTAATCCACATAAAGATCGCGCATAGCGCTAGTAAAATTACTGGTGGAATACGCAGTTCAAGCCAATACATCTAATAATCAGAGCACACAACACATTTGCATAGAGGCATTATATTCTGATTGACTTCCAATAATTAGAATTCCAATAAACATTATCTAATCGGGAAATTATGACGCCTTTTCTTTCAGAAACATGTAGGAATTTATTGCTTTCCAAATAAATTCCTACATGTCTTGATGTAGGTCCTGTTCTAAAAAAAACCAAGTCACCAGCTTCTAATTCTGCCCTGCTGATTTCTGTACCCAACTTTGATTGCAGCCAAGTTGTTCTTGGCAAATCTATACCGAGTTTCTTTTTAAATGTAATTTGTACAAACGCTGAGCAGTCGATACCATTGCGACTCGACCCTCCGAATTTGTAACGCACACCCTTCCATTTCGCGTACTGCAGATATAATTTATCTTTTACCCGATCTGAACTTAAAACGCTATTTTCATCTATCGCAGACACAGAAAATTCAGACTGCGAATACATTGTGGTCTTTTCTGGTACTGAACCACAACCTATGAGCAAGCTAATAATAAACAGGTTTAAGTATATAAATTTATATTGGGTCGCCATAAATATATGTAGTGAATTAACAATAATTTAGACACTAAACACGATGACTTATTTTGCCCATACTTGCAAGTTTGGTTAAGACCGCTTGTGCCATGTCTTTTAAAGGTACAATTTCATCAATAGCACCTACGGCAATAGCTTCTTTGGGCATACCAAATACAACACAACTCTTTTCATCCTGCGAAAAATTATATGCACCTGCATTATGCATTTCAAGCATACCAGCCGCGCCATCTTTGCCCATACCGGTTAGGATAACACCGATAGCGTTCTTGCCTGCATAGTTTGCGGCTGAACGGAAAAGCACATCTACTGAAGGGCGATGCCTACATACCAACTCACCTTCACTCAACTCCGTCATATAATTAGCACCACTTCGCTTAAGTAATAGATGAGAATGACCTGGTGCCACATAGGCATGGCCAGGCATGATACGTTCACCACCTTGCGATTCATGCACCGCTATTTTACAAACTTGATTTAAGCGATTAGCAAATGATTTGGTGAATGCCTCCGGCATGTGTTGCGCTATCAAAATACCCGGAGAATCTGGTGGCAATTTAATGAGAAAGTTTTTAATCGCCTCTGTACCACCCGTGGATGCACCCACAATGATA
>JAOULU010000355.1 GCA_029881855.1 Nitrosomonas sp.
AAAAGATAATTTACGCGCTTTCTTCATCACAAAAATTGGACGAACATATGCGTTGCCATAAAGTTGATTACAAAATCATTGGTCATGATATACAAATGGCCGAAATAGCACTTGACCCGGATGAAGCGGTTATTGCCGAAGCTGATGCTATGACATATCTGGAACAGGATATTTGTTTTGAAACCAAATTCGGCGACGGCTCAAACAGTGTTGTGATGGGTAAATTATTCGGCCTGGGTAAACACGTGTTAACCGGCGAGTCTGTCTTTCTGACCCATTTTACTAATGAAAGCAAGCAAAAACGCCATGTGGCTTTTGCGGCACCTTTTCCAGGTTCCGTAATTTCCCTTAATCTAGCGCAACTGGGAGAAGAGGTTATTTGTCAAAAAGATTCATTTCTGGCGGCACAGTCATCAGAAAAACACTAAATAATGAAACGTTACGCTTGGATACAGGCTGTCTGGTTGGTTTCTGTGGCGATATTGACTACAGCATTGAAATGAGCGGCGGATTAAAAAGTATGTTTTTTGGCGGAAAGGGAGCTTTTTTTAGCAACGCTTTCCGGATCAGGCTCGGTATGGATACAAAGCATGCCATTCTCAAGACTTGCGGAGAGAGCATTGAGTCATTCTATCAGCAGCACACAAGGAGAAGAATAAATTCGTGGTAATCACAGGAAATAAAATATGAATGAATATAGGAATATTTTGCTGGCCGTTGATTTCTCAGCAGATGATCATTATGTGGCACAAAAAGCAAAACATTTGGCAGAAATATTTAAAGCAGAATTAAGTATTATCCATGTGCTGGATAATATCCCGATGCCGGATACTGCTTATGGAACAATTATTCCACTGGATCAACTGACATCCAATGAATCATTGGAAATTGAAAAAAATAATTTAACAAAAATAGCTGACCAGCTTGGCGTTAGCCCATGCCACCGATGGCTGGTCTGGGGAGAACCGAAACAGGAAATTGCCCGGTTTGCTGAGGAGTATCATATTGACTTAATTGTTGTTGGTTCACATGGTCGACACGGCCTCGCATTGTTGTTGGGTTCGACAGCGAATGGTGTCTTACATTATGCTAAATGCGATGTACTCGCCATTCGTTTGCAACAAGAACGGGAAAATGTCTAAGCTTTGACAGATTACCAGAGTCTTTTCCACCAAGGCACATCTTCAATTGGATTGTGACCCGCAAGAAACAAACTATCAGGAAAATTCCGTTGCAAAACACGCTCGGCATCATCCCGCAAGTCATCCAAGCCCAACATGTCGTAGGCTTTTATCATAATGAACAACGCTTCTTCCGTGGCTGGTGTCGTGGGGTATTCACGCAGCGCAAACTGCGCCCGATTAGCGGCAGCAATGTAAGCTTTTCGTTTCAGATAATAACGCGCAACATGAATCTCACTCATGGCTACCACATTGATCAAATGGGCCATACGCTGTCTGGCATCCGGTGCATATTTGCTGTCAGGAAAACGCGTCACCAATGTCCTGAAATGTTCAAATGACTCGCGGGAAGCCTTTGAGTCCCGCTCACTCATGTCCTGCTTAAGCATGCCCTGCATCATAAAACTCATAATACCCCAATTATCATTGAAATTAGCCAGTCCCTTGAGATAATAGGCATAATCAACGTTTGCATGATTTGGGTGTAACTTTATAAACCGGTCAGCTGCGGCAATGGCGGATGCTTGCTCCTGATCCTTATAATAGGCATAAGCCGTTTCAAGCTGCGCTTGCTGCGCAAAACGGCCATAAGGAAAACGCGCCTCCAAAGATTCAAATAATGTGATGGCGGCGGAATAATTGCCATCGTTCAGTTTTTCCTTGGCTTCAGTATAGAATTTTTGGGCCGACCAATCCTTGGTTTCTTCCTTCTGTTCTGGCATCAAGCCACAAGCAGATAATGCCAACACGAGTAACAAAATTGAATAACGCAACATGAAAAAACCCACAAAAGACGCAAAAGAATTGATAAATTATAACGCAAACA
>JAOULU010000066.1 GCA_029881855.1 Nitrosomonas sp.
CAAGTATTTGGTCAATGCCAATAGACGGTGTCAATAAGCGAAATATTCAATAAAATAATGTAGTCAGCTGCAACATCTTATCCATGTTGAGTTAAAATAGGCGTTATGCCTAATTCTTACGATCCCGATCAAATTATCCGCCCGGAAATTCTCGCACTTTCTGCCTATCATGTCCCACCTGCAACAGGTATGATCAAATTGGATGCGATGGAGAATCCATATATGTTGCCAACTGTGTTACGTGATGAGATTGCACAGTTAGTGGTAAATGCACCTATTAATCGTTACCCAGATGCCAGTGCGTCTTCACTTAAAGTGTCTTTGCGTAATGCGCTAGAAATTCCTGACAACATGGACGTAATGCTGGGCAATGGTTCAGACGAGATTATTCAAATCATTGCGTTGATTGTGGCTAAACCTGATGCAGTATTGATGAGTGTAGAGCCAGCATTTGTGATGTTTCGTATGATAGCCACATTTGCTAACCTCCAATATGTTGGCGTGCCATTAAAAGATGATTTTACATTGGATCTGGATGCCATGTTGTCCGCAATTGTGAAACATAAACCTGCAGTAATTTTTCTAGCTTATCCAAACAACCCAACTGGTAATTTGTTTGATGCCGATGCTATTTTGAAAATCATTCAAGTGGCCCCGGGTATTGTTGTTATTGATGAAGCATATCACGCTTTTGCAGACACGAGTTTAATGGATAAATTAGTACAATATCCTAACTTGCTGTTGATGCGTACATTGTCAAAACTTGGGTTGGCTGGGTTAAGATTGGGGTTATTAGTTGGACGTTCAGAGTGGCTAATTCAGCTAGAAAAGATGCGTTTGCCATATAATGTTGGCATAATGACGCAATTAATTGCAGAGACAGTTTTGTCCCGTACTGATGTATTGTTGGAGCAAGCTAATATTATTAAGGCGGAGCGAGCAAAAATGTATCGTCGTTTGGCTGTGCTAAATGGTATACAGGTTTTCCCTTCAGATGCTAACTTTATTTTATTTCGTGTTTATGGTGCTAGTGAGGTATTTGAGGCGCTAAAGCAGCGTGGCATACTGATAAAAAATCTTGATGGTACGCATCCTTTGTTAGTAAATTGTTTGCGTGTCACGGTAGGAACACCCGAAGAGAACACGCAATTTTGTGAAACATTGCAGACAATACTCAGTGAAACAGTTTAAAATTCGCGAAACTATTTTGTATCAATTAAAGGCTCAGTTATGCGCCAAGCGCAAATAACCCGTAATACATTAGAAACTCAAATCAGTGTCAACCTGGATTTGGATGGATCCGGTAAAGCCGTGTTGAATACTGGCGTGCCATTTTTAGACCATATGCTAGACCAAATAGCACGTCATGGTATGGTAGATATTGATATTTCCGCAAAGGGTGATTTGCATATTGATGCGCATCATACAGTAGAAGATATTGGTATTGTGTTCGGTCAAGCTTTTGCAGAGGCTGCAGGTGATAAAAAAGGTTTGCGACGCTACGGTCATGCATATGTACCGCTAGATGAAGCGCTGTCACGTGTTGTCATTGATTTATCTGGACGTCCTGGTTTGGAGCTTAATATTGACTTTGTGCGTGCCCGTATTGGTGATTTTGACGTGGATCTGGTGAATGAGTTTTTTCAAGGCTTTGTTAACCATGCCTTGGTTACTTTGCATGTTGATAATTTACGTGGGGGAAATGCACATCACCAAGCTGAAACAGTATTCAAAGCATTTGGTCGTGCATTGCGAATGGCGCTTGAAAATGATCCTGGCGCAGTAGGCGTTATCCCATCCACTAAAGGTACTTTATAGCCGTCTTGTTCTTGTAAATCTAGGTATGAGTGATATAGCAATTGTTGATTATGGTATGGGTAATTTGCGTTCTGTGCATAAAGCGTTAGAGCATGTTGCGCCTACTGTTTCAATTGAGGTTACTAGTGACCCGGCAGTAGTACGAAAAGCACAAAGGGTTGTTGTGCCGGGCCAAGGAGCCATGCCCAACTGTATGCATGAGCTTGAAGTACGTGGACTGCGTGATGCAGTATTAGAGGCCGCTGCTATTAAGCCATTTCTTGGGATATGTATTGGTTTGCAAATGTTGTTTGAAGAAAGTGAAGAAGGTCACATCAAAGGCTTAAATATTTTGTCAGGTAAAGTACGGCATTTCCCTGCATCGGCCATGAAAACACCGGATGGACAGAAGCTAAAAGTACCGCATATGGGATGGAATCAGGTTCATCAAACTATGGATCATCCGCTGTGGCATGGCATTGCAGATGATGCTCGTTTCTATTTTGTACATAGCTACTATGTGGAAACAGGAGATGAAAAATCCATCGCAGCACAAAGCAGTTATCCCTTTCCGTTTACTTGTGCGGTTGCAAAGGATAATATTTTCGCTGTGCAGTTCCATCCTGAGAAAAGTCATATTTCAGGTTTAACCCTATTGGGTAATTTTGCTAAATGGACGCCACAGGTCTAAAATCTGATCAATAGTAAATTAATAACCATCCTAATCAATCTTAATTCTGATTAAAAATCATGTTGATTATTCCTGCAATAGACCTAAAAGATGGGCATTGTGTGCGGTTAAAACAGGGCGTTATGGAAGATGCCACCGTTTTCTCCGAAGACCCAGGTGAGATGGCATCACATTGGCTAAATCAAGGTGCGCGACGGCTTCATCTGGTTGATCTTAATGGTGCATTCGCGGGTAAACCAAAGAATGTTAATGCAATTGGTGAAATAGTTCGCGCAATTGATGACAAAATACCAATTCAACTGGGTGGCGGTATCCGCGATTTAGATACTATCGAACGTTATCTGGACGAAGGTATTACCTATATTATTGTTGGTACGGCTGCTGTAAAAATGCCAGGCTTTTTGCATGATGCTTGTAATGCTTTTCCAGGCCATATCATGGTTGGATTGGATGCAAAAGATGGTAAAGTGGCGGTTGATGGCTGGTCTAAAGTAACAGGCCATGATGTTATTGATCTGGCTAAAAAATTTGAAGATTATGGCGTGGAAGCAATTATCTATACTGATATTGGAAGAGACGGCATGCTCAGTGGTGTGAATATCGACGCGACTGTCGAACTTGCCAAAGAACTCATCATCCCTGTTATTGCCAGCGGAGGTATTACTAATATAGATGATATTGGCACATTGTGCGAGATAGAACCGGAAGGCGTTATCGGTGCGATTACTGGGCGAGCAATTTATGAAGGTTCTCTGGATTTTAAAGCCGCACAAATCCTTGCTGACAAACTGAGCCAGAACAATGGCATTTAATACAATAACACTGTAGCTAGAAACCTCTACTCTCCATTCATTGTCACCGTAGCTTTTTATCCCATGAGTCTTGCCAAACGTATTATTCCCTGCCTTGATGTAACCAACGGACGTGTTGTTAAAGGTGTTAACTTCGTAGAATTGCGCGATGCAGGTGATCCAGTAGAAATCTCGCGTCGTTATGATGATCAAGGCGCTGACGAACTTACATTTCTCGATATTACGGCCAGTTCAGATAATCGTGATCTGATTTTGCACATTATTGAAGATGTTGCTTCGCAAGTATTTATTCCATTAACAGTCGGTGGTGGGGTACGTCAGGTTGAAGATGTTAGAAGACTGTTAAATGCTGGTGCTGATAAAGTGAGCATTAATACATCAGCAGTGTTGAATCCAAAGTTGGTTGCTGATGCATCAGGTCATTATGGCTCTCAATGTATTGTAGTGGCGATAGATGCTAAACAGGTTGCATCGCAAGACGGTATCCCTCGATGGGAGGTGTTTACACATGGTGGGCGTAAAGAAACGGGTATTGATGCTGTTGATTGGGCAAGAAAAATTCAATCGTTGGGTGCTGGTGAGATATTGCTAACCAGTATGGATCGAGATGGAACCCGTAATGGGTTCGATATCCCTTTAACACGCGCTGTATCAGATGCGGTAGATATTCCAGTTATTGCTAGTGGCGGTGTTGGGAATCTTGATCATCTTGTGGATGGTGTACTGCAGGGTCATGCGGATGCTGTTTTAGCTGCCAGTATCTTTCATTATGGTGAGTTTACGGTTGAGCAAGCCAAACAGCGTATGAAGGCGCATGGTATTGAAGTACGTTTGTAGTGTTAGAATGCGAACATAATTATTCTATATGCTAGGTAGTTTTATGGTGTGTAATGGATATTTGATTTACCCTAGAGTTAAAAATTATGGTTGATAATTGGTTGAGTAAAATCAACTGGTCTGAAGATGGGTTAGTGCCTGTTATTACTCAAGAAAATGGTAGTGGTAAAATACTAATGGTGGCCTGGATGGATCGTGAGGCACTCAGGTTAACGGTTGAGAAGGGTGAGGCAGTCTATTGGTCACGTTCGCGCAAAAAACTTTGGCATAAAGGCGAAGAATCCGGACATATCCAAAAAGTAATCGATATTTATCTAGACTGTGATGAAGATGTTTTGCTGTTAACAGTAGAGCAGGTTGGTGGGATTGCTTGCCATACTGGGCGGCATAACTGTTTTTTTAAGAAACTTGAGGGTGGGCAGTGGGTAGTTACTGCACCGATAATTAAAGACCCAAAGAAGATTTATAAAAAATGACTGATCAAACTATTCTTTATCGTCTGGCAGAAACCATCGAAGTACGTAAACAGGCGGATGCTGATAGTTCATATGTTGCTAAGCTATTACATGGCGGACAAGACGAGATACTCAAAAAAATTGCTGAAGAATCCGCGGAAATATTAATGGCATCTAAAGACGGTGATGCGCAACATGTCGTACGTGAAACGGCTGATTTATGGTTTCATTGTATGATATTGCTGGCTCATCATGGCCTGACACCTGTTGATGTGTTGGAAGAACTGGAAAGACGAGAAGGGGTGTCTGGTATTGACGAGAAGGCTTCACGAGAGACAGGATAAGATATGGACAACTGTTTGTTTTGCAAAATAGTGCGTGACGAAATACCGGCAAAAAAAATATATGAAGATAACGATCTTATTGCATTTAATGATATCAACCCTGCAGCACCGATACATTTTCTGATTATTCCAAGAATGCATATATCTTCACTAGTTGAGTGTGAAGATTCTCACCAGGACCTATTAGGTAAAATGCTACTATTTGCGCCAAAGCTTGCGAAAGAACAAGGTTGTACAGAGGGGTTCCGTACAATTATCAATACTGGACGTGTTGGTGGGCAAGAGGTATTTCACTTACATATCCATATTATTGGTGGTAAGGAGCGCTTGCCTGTCATGATTCATCAAGGCTAGCGTAGCCCCGTCACTAAAAAAGGAGAGGATAATGGGTACATTTAGTATATGGCATTGGTTGGTTGTGCTGGCCATTGTTGTGCTTGTTTTTGGCACCAAAAAATTACGTAATTTGGGTGGTGATCTTGGCAGTGCACTTAAAGGTTTCAAAGAAGGTATGAAAGAGTCGGATACCGACAATGCACCGTCGTCAAATACAAATAGTCAGGCAATTGAAGGTGAAGTAAAAGAAAAATCCACAGAAAATGCTTTTAAGCAACCTGATGTTAACAATAAAGAGTTCTCAACACCACCACAGCATCAGGCAGATGAGGCTAAAAAAGAGCCATAAACTGTCAATATTTCCTTCATGCTGGGTGATGCTGTTAAGTTAGGATACAAACTACAGTCAAGAAAGCATAATATTTAGGAGCATAAATCAAGCCATGTATCATTTGTTCCTTAACCCCCTGTAATTAATGTTAAAAACTATCATATAACACGCGAAATTTATGTGACAAAATGTTTGATATCAGTTTTATGGAAATACTGATCATCTCAATGGTTGCATTGATTGTGGTCGGACCAGAGCGATTACCCCAGGTGGCACGTACACTGGGACACCTGTTCGGGCGGTGCCGTAATTTTGTGTATGGTATCAAAACCGATATTCATAATGAAATACGCATGGAAGAATTAAAAAAAATGCATGCTTCTGTGCATGAAACCGCACAAGATATAGAACATTCGTTTCGCCAGGAAATTGACGAATTAAAATCAGTTTCTGATATCGCATCATTAGAGAAAGTATCTGCGACAGCTCAAGCTGAAGTAAAGTCATCTGTAGATTCATCACCAACATCTTCCTCATCACCATCGCAACAGCAAACATTAGAAGTTGACGGAGCAAAGCAGGCTGATTCCGATAAGGAACAAAAATAACAGATTAATTACCGTTGATCTACAACGAGTAAGTATCTATTTAAAGTAATTATTATGATGAATGTTGAAGGCTCACTATTATCGCATTTGGTGGAATTACGTACCAGAGTGATGCGTATTCTTGCTGGGTTGCTGATTGGGTTTCTTCCTTGTGCTATTTATGCACGTGAATTGTATACCGTCTTAGCACAACCTTTATTAGAAAAGTTGCCGCAGGGTGGCCAAATGATCGCGACTGAAGTGGCAACGCCATTTTTTGTGCCTATGAAAGTTGCGATGATGGTAGCTTTTGTCATTACGTTACCACATACACTCTACCAACTATGGGGATTTGTTGCGCCAGGGTTATATTCGCATGAGAAACGTCTGGCTTTGCCGTTGATAGTAGCGAGTAGCCTGCTGTTTCTTTTTGGTATGGCATTTGCGTATTTTGCGGTACTACCTCTTGTGTTTGAATTTATTACATATTTTGCGCCAGAGGGTGTTGCTGTTATGACTGACATAGGGAGATATGTTAGTTTCGTTCTGTCGATGTTTTTTGCTTTTGGTCTTACTTTTGAGGTGCCTGTATTAGTTATGGTGTTAGTACGTACAGGTATGATAACAACAGAAAAACTCAGGGAAATTCGTCCATATGTCGTTGTCGGTGCATTCGTTATTGCCGCGATTGTTACGCCCCCGGATGTGATCTCACAGTTTATGCTGGCTGTGCCACTATTGTTACTCTATGAGTTAGGGATTTTTGCAGCGTCTTTTACGATTAAGAAACAGCAAGAAGAAGTTGAAGCAGACAAGACAGATGCGGCGATTCAAACAGGTGACGAAAAAACAGAAAGCAAAAATGCTGGTGAGAAATGTGATTGATAGATGGGATTTATGTTCTTTTTATTATAATGAAACCAAATACTTGGTTTAGGCTCTAAGAAAATACAGATTAATAGGTATCCGACTAAGTGGATGCCATAATATTTTATTTTTTATCCTATTGCCATTATGGTCAAATGGCAAGGAGACAAGCAATGTTAAATAACCAAGCTAAAATGGCATATAAGAAAATTGTAGTGATCTTGATACTCAGTTTGATAGGTATGATGGGTATGAACAGGGGTTTTGCTCAGTCGATCATTACACATGACAAACAGCAGCAGAATAACCCAGCCAATCGTACATTTGCAGTTATCCCAAGGCCCAAAGCCAAACCGAACATTCCTATGCCAACCAGAACCATCAACCGTATAGGGACAGCAATTGGTGCTAGAAATAGTATTAGCATTAAGAGTACCGATGCTGGCATTATTCATCGACCCCCATTAGCATCAACCTGCGCCAATTGCGGCGTGATTAATTTTATAAATAGCCTTGGGCAAGGTGATGGTTTAAATGCAATTACATCAGGCGTTGTTGCAGGGACAATAGCGCGAAGAATTGGTCGAAATGTCGACACTAATGCAGGTACAACGAATCTTAACGAAGGTTACGATGTGGGCATCACCATGCAGGACGGCACCCAAGCTGTTATTACACTACCCGATGCCTCGCATTTTAATAGTGGTGACCATATCCAATTGATTGATGGCGTATTAGTGCCGCAGTACTAACATAATCTATAAGCAGGGTTTATCTTGAATTCCCCGGTATTTAAACAAATCGATTTGCCCATTGAAGGCATGACTTGTGCTGCTTGTGCAGCACGTATCGAAAAAAACCTGAATAAATTACCAAGTGTTGAGGCGGTTGTTAACTTTGCAAACGAAAAAGCCCGCGTGCATTATGATGACAGTCAAATCAATACAGACAAGCTGATTGCTGCCATTGAAAAGGCGGGTTTCCATATTGTGCCGC
>JAOULU010000356.1 GCA_029881855.1 Nitrosomonas sp.
GTGGTGACACGCTTTAGTTCACCTTGCGCTTCTAATTGCGCTATAAAATCCCGCAGGTCTTTATATTTCATAATATGGTTATTGCATTAAGAAATCGATTGAAATACCCAAGAACACAACCATACCAACCCAATTATTATGCAGAAAAGCCTTAAAACAAAGTGCACGATCACGGTTACGGATTAATGTATATTGGTACAGCATCAGTCCTACTGCAACGACCAGACCAGCATAATAAGCTAGCCCCATTTGTTGCCACTGACCAATTAGCAACATAATAGCAATAAAGATAGCATGACATAACAACACTCCAAGCACATCAAACCGCCCAAAAGTAATTGCTGAGGTTTTAATGCCAATTTTCAAGTCATCGGGCTTATCGACAATAGCATACGCCGTGTCATAGGCAATCACCCAAAACAGATTCGCAAGCATCAATACCCAAATGATAGGCGGTAGACTATTGGTCTGCGCGGCAAATGCCATCGGAATGCCAAAACTAAATGCTATACCAAGGTAAGCCTGTGGCATAGCAAAAAAGCGTTTGGTAAACGGATAAGAAGCCGCCAAAAACAAAGCAGGTACCGATAATAGAATAGTTAAATTATTAAGTGGCAATATCAATAGGAACGCTATCAAGCTTAAACCCGCAGCCAACAATAAAGCTTCTTTAGAACCTACTATCCCTGCCGCCATTGGACGGTTTTTGGTGCGTTCGACATGTGGATCAATTTTGCGGTCTGCATAATCATTGATCACACACCCGGCTGAACGCATCAGAACCGTGCCCATGAAAAAGATAAATAAAATAAGTAAATCAGGAAAACCCTGTGCTGCAAACCATAGCCCCCACAGCATCGGCCATAACAATAATAAAATACCGATTGGTTTATCCAAACGCATTAATTGTGCGTAGATTTTGATTCTATCTAAAGCAATCACGGGACTAAATCCAAAATTTTAGGTAAAAAAACCTCAGTTACCAAGATTGATTGGCCATGTAAGGTAAACAACGAACGCCGCGCCCATAGATTTGCTGGTTTTGACTGCAATATGGCACAGGCACGGTCATAAAGAAAATGACCACTACTAACCTTTTTAAATTCAAGAGGCGTCCGTTTAATTTTCGGGTTAGTAAATAATACCGTGCCCAATGATTTATTACCCAGGCCGTTTAGTCCTCGCCATGCACCTCGTAAATTCTTACGCGAAACAACAGAATGCGCGAACACAACAGGTTTCTCGCAACAATACAAATATACTTCGCGCACCATTGCTTTTTCGTTATGGCGCAAATTCATCACAGCCATCTCATCACCATACAATTTTGCAAGTGATTGGAATACAGGTTGTACACGAAAATGGTTACAGCGTTCTTGAATCCTACGCGTGAGCGATCCTCTATCCTGCAACCATCTTCGAATCGCAGGAGAGATCGTATTTAACGCAGGATACCACGTCAAAGATTGAGTGGATTTCATCGTAGAGAAGTTACTAATTGGGAGTGTTTCAATATGCGCATTGTTGCACTGAGGCTGATTAATGTTTGTTTCGTCACTGAGATATTATACACGCAGATACTCAGTTTTCTCACCTAGCCAGCGCTGGATATGTTGTTGTGCCAATTCAGGAAATTGTTGCAACATATCATCTGCAGTCAATCTAACAGCATCAAGTAATGCGCCATCTTGTTCTAGATCCGCGAATCTGAGCATTGGCAAGCCACTTTGGCGTGCGCCAAGAAATTCACCCGGCCCACGAAGTTGTAGATCTTGACGAGCAATTTCGAAGCCATTATTGTTTTCGAAAATAATTTTTAGTCGCTTACGTGCAATTTCAGAGAGTGGATTTTTATACATTAAAATACATATACTAGCATCTGTCCCACGCCCAACACGTCCACGCAATTGATGCAATTGCGACAAACCCATACGTTCAGCATTCTCAATTACCATTAAAGATGCGTTTGGCACATCCACACCTACTTCAATAACCGAAGTA
>JAOULU010000067.1 GCA_029881855.1 Nitrosomonas sp.
TTAATCAGCAAATTAAGTTTTGTGTGGGGCCATGTTTTCCTCCTACAGAAGTAAACTTTAAGCGAAGTCGTGAAAATGCTTATCTCTATTCAAACTTCACATATCCTGGGAAGGCCAGTGCCACTATTGGCTTGAGTTATAGTTCTACTGAAATGCTTGTCGACACTAAGTTCGATAAATTTGATCCTAAATTTGGTTTGCAGTGGGATATTACTGATATTTTTCGTTTGCGGTTTGCTTGGTTTGAAACAGTTAAATCTGCTTTAATTGCCAATCAGACGCTGGAACCCACACAAATCGCAGGCTTTAATCAATTATTTGATGATATAAGTGGTACCAGATCAAGAAGAATGGGGGTTGGCCTGGACGCGAATTTCTCAAAAAGTTTATACGGTGGCGTTGAAGTATCCGAGCGTGATCTCAAGAAGATTCCCTTTCCAGACGGATTAACAGCCACACTCTTGGATAGTGAAAAGCAACAGGAAAGGTTGTACCGTTCCTACCTTTATTGGTTACCTTATGCCAATTGGACAATCAACGGAGAATTCCAGTTTGAGCGATATACGCGTAATGCAGTAGTTGTCGCTACAGATGTTGATAAACCATTCCAGGTTCAAACACTCAGCGCACCATTTGCCATTAATTATTTTCACCCTGGGGGTATTTTTGGAAAATTTACTACAACCTATGTACAGCAAAATCTAAAGCGACTGAAAGCATCTGCGCTTAGAGATGGCATAAATGATTTTGTATTATTTGATGCAGCAATTGGTTATCGATTGCCACAGCGCAGGGGAATGCTAAGCTTGGAAGGTAGAAACCTGAGTAACGAAAATTTTTTTTATAGGAATATTAATTTTCACACCAGCGAAGCAATTGCGCCTCGCTTCATCCCAACACGTACTTTCTTTGCACGTGTCACTTTAAACTTTTAAAAGGAAAAGCAGTATGAAAAATCCAGGAAAAGGGAATATACCAGAAGCAGCACAAAGAGCACTTGAACAAGCAGGTATTGATGTGGCTACAATCGCTTGTTTCGATAAGAGTGGTGAGATGCAGATTTTAAAAGCCTCGGGGGTAAATGAAGAGCAAAAAACTTTCCCAATTCAAACCACAGCAATTGAGGATATTACAGCTATAAGCGTGGTTCGGTATAAAGGGTCGAACTGTGCCACTATTATGGTCGGAGGGTTGCCCTACTCTTTTTGTTGGTAACAGAATGTAAAACACGGTCAGTATGTGGTTTAATACTGACCGTGCTTGCATTGTTATTGATTAGCAAACGCTATTTTGGCCAGTTATGGTATTCTAGAGACCTGGCTAAGAATTGGGACAGTTTTTTATAGGTCTTATATAAGGATAGTAGGATAGTCGTGGTTGCCAAACGTCAAATATCAATTGATCGGACACTTGCAATGTTGTCAGTTGTTAAGGAGTTCCAGGCGTTGTCCGTGACCGATCTTGAAACTGTGGCGCAAGTTTGTCATTGGCATCGGTATGAGGAAAATGAAAATATTGTTCGCTATCATGACCATACTAATAGTGTTTTCTTCATAGCTCAGGGTGAAATTCGAGTTACTTATTGTGCTTTGTCAGGCCATGAAGTTAATTTATGCGACTTGTCAGCAGGAGAGATGTTCGGTGAATTGACTGCTATAGATAGTCAACCGCGCTCTGCTACCGTTGTCGCGAAAACCAGTGCATTATTGGCTTCCATGCCCGCTGCTGCTTTTCTAAATCTGATGTTTTCCAATCGTCAAGTAGGTGAAGCTATTCTTAAACGCTTGACGGGCCAAATTCGTCGTCTTACAGAGCGTGTTTATGATTTTAGTACATTGGCTGTGCGTAATCGTATCCATGCTGAATTACTGCGTTTGGCACGCAATAATATGACGACCGATAATGAAGCAATAATTTCGCCTGCACCAACCCATATGGATATTGCCAATTTTGTGAGTACACATCGTGAAGCGGTAACGCGCGAATTGAATAATTTAGTTAAGGTTGATCTGATTGTTCGAAAGGGTCATGAATTACATATTCTTGATGTTGCTAGATTGGCTGAAATGGTTAATGAAGTACGCGGCGCGGTTATTAATAAGGTTAATATCCATGATTGCTAGTATTTATCCACAAAAAACCACCTTATTCAGTTTATACCTATCATTTATCTATTAAGCTTCGCTTAATTGTGGCAAACTTCTAGCCTAATTTTATTATTGGCTTATTTTATACGTGTCTCCTTACGAACTTTTCATCGGTTTACGTTACACACGTGCCAAACGGCGCAATCATTTTATTTCATTTATTTCATTAATTTCCTTGTTGGGTATTACACTAGGTATGACAGCGCTCATTACTGTTATGTCTGTTATGAATGGTTTTCAGAAAGAAGTCAGAGCACGTATTTTAGGTGTGGCATCGCATGTGCAAGTTAGTGGTATGGATGGCACTCTAAGTCATTGGCAGCGTACGGCTGAAGAAGTAGCCAAACATCCATTCGTTGAGGGTGTTGCGCCATATGTAAGTGCCCAGGGTATGTTGTCACACAATCAAATTGTACAGGGTGTAATGGTGCGTGGGATTCTGCCTGACAAAGAGAATGATGTCGCAGATTTTGCTAACTTGATGGTCAGTGGAGAGTTGCATCATTTGGTACCAGGAGAGTTTGGTATTGTCATTGGCATGGAATTGGCACGAGCAATGGGTGCATTTAGGGGCGACAAGATTGTATTAATCTCTCCGCAAGGACAAGTTACGCCAGCAGGAATATTGCCCCGTCTGAAACAATTTACCGTTGCCGGTATTTTTGAGGCAGGGCATTTTGAATACGACTCTGGACTGGTATTGATTCATATGGCCGATGCACAGAGACTCTATCGTATGAATGAACAGGTTTCAGGTGTGCGTCTAAAATTGCAAGACTTGTTCCAAGCCCCACAGGTGGTTGATGAGTTACCGGTTTTGTTGTCCACCAGTATTTTTATTAGTGACTGGACACGCCAACATGCCAATTATTTTAGGGCGATTCAGATTGAGAAACGCATGTTGTCGTTGATACTTGCATTAATTATTGCTGTTGCGGCGTTCAATATAGTTTCTACATTGGTGATGGCCGTTACGGATAAACAATCTGATATTGCAATTCTACGTACGTTGGGTGCCAGTCCACGCAGTATCATGAAGATATTTATTGTGCAAGGAACATTCATTGGTGTTTTCGGCACGATTTTGGGTGTCGCAGGTGGTGTATTGCTGGCTTACAACGTGGGTGAAGTGGTTGCATTTATTGAATGGCTGTTCAATATGCAATTCTTATCTCACGAAATTTATTATATTAGCAAGATTCCAACAGACCCTCAGATGGCAGATATTGTAACGGTCGCCATTGTGTCATTCGTATTAAGTTTATTGGCGACAATTTATCCAAGTTATCGTGCGTCTAGAGTGAATCCGGCAGAGGCGCTGCGTTATGAGTAATACAGTACTTTCTTGCCATAACCTTTTTAAACAATTCAACCAGGGTGAACTGGAAGTATCTGTACTCAAAGGTGTCAATCTGGAGCTGGCCAGAGGTGAAATGTTATCTATTGTGGGAGCTTCTGGTTCAGGTAAGAGTACATTGTTGCATTTATTGGGTGGGTTGGATGAACCCAGTAGTGGAGAAATCAAAATCCTGGATCAAAATATTTCCGGCATTGATGAAGAAAAAAGATGTCAGTTACGCAATGGTTCCCTGGGATTTATTTATCAATTTCATCATTTGTTACCTGAATTCAGTGCGTTGGAAAATGTGGCCATGCCGTTGCTTATTAGGCGTTTGCAAAAAAGCGAGGCTTTTGATCGTGCTGCAGAAATATTACAACAGGTTGGATTAAGCCATCGATTAACGCATACACCCAGTGAATTATCGGGTGGTGAGCGCCAACGTGCTGCTGTTGCACGTGCATTAGTAACGCAGCCTGCTTGTATCCTTGCGGATGAACCCACAGGTAACCTTGACCGGCATACTGCAGAAAATGTATTTGATTTAATGTTGACTTTGAATCAGAAAGCGAATGCTAGTTTGATCATTGTGACGCATGATTTGCAACTTGCTAATCGTGCGCAACATGTGATGCAACTGGTTGACGGTGTGTTGTGTGATGCAACCAATAGGTATTAACAAGGCGCAAGGTATTTATAGGCCGGATGGATGGTGAAGTAAATTTTCTTATTCAGCTTCATAATGTGGATATGAAGACTTTACTCATCAGGCAGTGATTCGTAGATTGATTGATGTTATCTTAAAGTAAAACCAGTCAAATACGCCAATAAATATAATCTTTTTTATTTCAACTAGAAGCTAATCAAGTTTATGCGTACGCTTTATACTTATATTATGGTTTTTCCTCGGCGCAGTGCTTATGTGCTGATTGCGCTTTGTATGGCGGGTATAGCTGAGGCACTGAGTTTGACTGCACTGTTGCCATTGTTGTCAATTGCCGTGGGAGAATCAAGCGATTCAAGCATAAGCCGGTTTATGGAAGATGCTCTGTCGAATGTTGGCATTGAACCAACGCTAGATACAATATTGATTATTATTGTTGGTGGAATGTTTGCCAAAGGGTTAATACTTTTGCTGGCTAATCGTCAGGTGGGTTATACCGTAGCACATGTGGCGACGGCCTTGCGTTTAAACCTCATTGAAGCGTTACTAGCCAGTCGCTGGCAGTATTATTTGCGGCAACCAGTCGGCTCCTTAGCGAACTCAGTGGCGACTGAAGCCTATCGTGCAGCCAATGGTTTTGAACATAGTGTCAATGTTTTGGCGTTATCGATACAAGTGATCGTGTATGCAATTGTTGCCCTGTTTATTTCCTGGCAGGCTACATTGGCTTCACTTTTCATTGGCTTATTTCTGTTAATGGTGTTGCATCGTTTGGTACGAGCTACACGTCGGGCGGGTGCTAGACAGACACATTTGTTACGTGATTTGCTGACATACCTGTCGGATATATTAAGTTCAGTCAAATCACTCAAAGCTATGGCACGGGATAATGTCGCCGATGCTATTTTACATGACCAGACCAAACAATTAGAAAAAGCTACCCGCCGCGAGGTGATGAACCGGGCAGCGCTGTCTGCCTTACAAGAACCGATTTTAGCGGCGCTAACAGCGGCGGGACTCTATCTGGCCCTGGTAATATGGGAATTGTCCTTGCCGGAAGTGATGGTCATGGTGTTTTTGCTAACACGTGTTTTAGGTTTACTTAATAAAACGCAGCGCAGATTTCAGCAATTGACCGCGCAAGAAAGTGCTTATTGGGCGCTACGTAAAGCGGCTGAAGATGCTGCAGGTGAGGCAGAGAGAGCAACAGGCACGCTTGAACCGGTGTTAGAGAAAGGCGTTACGCTGCATCATGTCAAATTTGAATACGGTGATAAAACTATTTTCAAAGACTTGAATATTGAGATACCGATTAAATCCTTTACCGCAGTGATGGGGCCGTCTGGTGCAGGTAAAAGCACCTTGCTTGATTTACTGTGTGGATTGACTGAACCCGGTTCAGGTGAAGTTCAAATTGATGGCGTATCATTGCATGATATTAATTTGCGCCAATGGCGCCATATGATTGGCTATGTGTCACAAGACACAATTTTATTACATGACAGCATTATGAATAACATCGTCGTGGGCGAGCCTTCATTAACGGCGGAAGATGCCGAGCGTGCGTTGCGTCAAGCTGGGGCATGGGATTTTGTTAGTAAGCTGCCTGATGGTATGCAAACCACTGTGGGTGAACGCGGTGGGATGCTGTCGGGTGGTCAGCGCCAACGCATCGCTATTGCACGTGCCTTAGCACATAGCCCGTCTTTCTTGATCATGGATGAGCCCACCAGTGCCCTGGATCCTGAGAGCGAGAAAAATATTTGTGTAACGTTACAGGAATTGTCCAAAGACCTAACCATTATCGCTGTGTCACACCAGCCCGCAGTGATTAACGCGGCGGATAATGTGTTTATCTTGTCGAATGGGGAAGCAGAAGCCTTATCGCATGTGCCGGAAGTTCAGAGGTAAGTCGCATGCCACAAGCTTTTGGTTATTGCATCATTTTGTGTACTGCGATTCTGACTTAGAAGTTAACCACTTTATATAAGCTACAATATATTATTACATTCTATTTCCCAAAATTCATAAAGCATTTCAGGGCTTCCTGGAATTGCCCACGAAGTAATCTCAGTCGGGATTTCTGTATACTCAGATTATCCTTATCAAACCAGGGTTCGGACAAATATAAGGCTCTGCTGATTTCGATCTGAATCCAGGGGATCGGCTGGTTGCCATAAGTGCGGGTTATGAATCCCCCTGAGAAGGGTTGGTCGATGACTATTTCCGTTGCATCCAACCCAAATGCAGTCTGAAAACAGGTCGCCAGTTTTTCAGCCATCTCCATTGGGCAACTTTTTCCCTTGTTGGTACCTAAGCAGATAGCGGGTCTTTTCTGTCCGCGGTCAGGCGATATGGCTGGACCGATGGCTTCCATGCTGTGACAGTCCAGCGCTAATTGGATATCTGGGTGTGTGTCGAGTAGCTGGCGGATATTTTGATGATAAGGGTGATAGTAGTTTTCAATGAGTCGCAATGAGTCTTTTAATGACAACTCTTTGCCTGGGCTGTAAATAGTTTTACCATGGCAGGTTGTGGTTTTTACAATGCCATCCGGGTTTTTAGGTGGCAGATCATGAGTGTCTCGATTCAGATCAATGAAAGCACGTGCGTAAGGGGTATCGATGTAAGCTGTGACGGAGTCGACAATGCCATAAATTTCTCGGGTGAAAGCGTCGCCATCTGCAAATAAATCTTGTTGTGATAGACAAAGCCGATTTTTGACTTCTGCCGGAATTTCATCGCCGCCATGGGGGACAGAAATCAAGACGGGAAATTTTTTCATTGTGGCCCAGCAGCGGTTCCATCCCGGCGTATCTCGGCCACGCCTTGAAAATCACCAGAGCTTTGACACTTTAGAACCGCATGAATCGCACCAAGATAAAAGGAATAAGGTTCTTTGCGCGCAATTTTATAGCCGACTTGTTCAAGATAAGAGGTAACGGCGGGATCGAAACGATCGGCTTCCAAACTGAGTGTGCCGCCAATAGAACAATGTAGTCTGGGTCGAATCATGGCTTGATCAATCGGCATGTCACCATCAATGATATGTGATAGAAATTGACTGATAGCCGAAAATATTCGATCACTTCCAGGGCTGCCGGCAATCAACCAAGGTTTACTGTTGTGAAAAACAAGCACAGGAGAGACTGAGCTCCAAGGTATTGCATTGGGGCGGAGATAGTAAGGGTGTGCAGGATCCTTGGTTTCCAGTGCACTCATGTAATTATTGTAGAGAAACCCAAGCCCACGAGCAGCAGATTTTGACCCATATACCCGTTCAATAGATTGCGTGATGCCGACCGCGTTGCCCGCTTTATCCATGACTGAGAGGTGCGTGGTGTCGCTTTCCGCCGGATAAGGGTCCACCATAGGCAGCGTGGGATCGACCTGGTCCCGAATAGATGAAGAGAGTGCTTTGGCATATTCCCGGCTCAAAATTTTCTTTTCATCCAGTGTTTGTGGATAGGTGTTGGGGTCAAAAGGTCGTTCTTTCCGGTTGATTAATGCCTTCCTAAAAGTTTCCGCCATAAAATGAAATGATTCTGGTGAAGCCTTTTTGAGAAACTTGGATGGCAAGTTATTCAACATCAACAAAACCAGTAGTAGGGTTCTTCCAGAAGTGGGTGGTGGGCAGGAGAATACTTGGGTGTTACGATATTTTCTTTTTAATGGTCTGCGTTCTACCGGCCAAGGAATCAATGCGAGATCTTCTGCACGCAGGAAGCCGCCATGGTCGCGCATATCTTCATCTATTTTTTGTGCAATTTCTCCCAAATAAAATGGGTGAACACCTTCAAACGCAATATTCTCAAGCAAATTGGCTAAATCATCTTGTTGGAATAAATCACCTTCATTGTAGGGTTGGCCGTTTTTA
>JAOULU010000068.1 GCA_029881855.1 Nitrosomonas sp.
TAAAGCAGAAGGGCTCCATTCTGAATCATTGGTATAGCAAAAAACTTGGTCAGCTTGTCTCAAACTGTTAGCTAGGGCATCTTTCCAAACGCCCATCTTCATGGTGTTTGAGCGTGGCTCCATTACTGCAATAATTTTTGCACTGTTGACATGACTTCGTAGGCCATCAAGTGTGGTTTGAATGGAGGTGGGGTGATGCGCAAAGTCATCATAGATCGTAATGCCATTAACCACACCATAGGTTTCCATGCGGCGTTTCACATTCTTAAATTGCATGAGTGCGTCTATGCCAGTCTTTATTGGCACACCAGCATGACGAGCAGCACCAAGTGCAGCTAATGCATTCATGCGATTATGTTCACCCATTAAATCCCATTGTAAATTACCTTGCTGCTCCTGCTTGAAATAAATGGTCGTATTGTTGTTTTCTTGCACGCTAGCCTGCCAGCCATTGTCCGTGCCGAATGTTTCTGTAGGTGTCCAACAACCTTGTGCTAAGACACGCTTTAAATTGTCATCTTGTCCATTTGTAATGACCAGGCCATTACTGGGAATAACCCGGATAAAATGGTGGAATTGGCGTTCAATAGCGGAAAGATCGTGGAAAATGTCAGCGTGATCAAATTCTAGGTTGTTCAGAATGGCTGTTCTAGGATGGTAGTGTACAAATTTTGAACGCTTATCAAAGAAGGCCGTATCATATTCATCCGCTTCAATTACGAAGAAAGGGGATATCTCGCCGGATGTTCCAGAACGTCCTATTCTTGCTGAAATGCCGAAATTTTCAGGTACACCACCAATTAAAAATCCGGGATTCATGCCAGCATATTCTAGTATCCATGCTAGCATAGCGCTGGTTGTTGTTTTGCCATGTGTGCCGGCGACAGCCAGTACCCAACGCTCCCTTAATATGTTCTCTGATAACCACTGTGGCCCTGAAATATAAGGCAGATCTTGGTTGAGTATTTCTTCCATGAGTAGATTGCCGCGTTTAATAACATTGCCAATAACAAAAATATCAGGTTTGAGCGAAATCTGCTCTGGAGAGTATCCTGAGATCAACTCGATGCCTTGAGACTCTAGTTGGGTGCTCATTGGCGGATAAACATCTTGGTCGCATCCAGTAACCTTGTGGCCAGATTCGCGGGCAATAGCAGCAATTCCGCCCATAAAAGTGCCACAAATCCCAAGTATGTGAATATGCATTATCAGCCTTTATAATATTTTAGTTAGAAAAATTAAACGGTATGTATTGATAGAATTATAATCTATTGATAATCAATCTTGATTCCTGAATACATATATTTTTATTCGTGACTAATACACAATCCAGTATTCTGAATTATCGTGGTCGCTTTGCACCGTCACCATCAGGGCCACTTCATTTTGGTTCCTTAGTGGCGGCGATAGGGAGTTATTTAGACGCGAAATATAATAATGGCCAATGGCTAGTTAGAATGGAAGATCTGGATCCACCAAGGACTGTACAGGGTGCGTCGCGAGATATCTTGATGTCCTTGGAAAAACTTGGGATGGAATGGGACGAAGAAGTGTTTTTTCAAAGCCAGCGTAATCAAGCGTATCAGTTAGCATTAAGTAACTTAGACCAAAAGGGAATACTTTATCCTTGTACCTGTTCACGTAGAGAAATTGCTGACTCCAGTATTGCAGGTATTAGTGGTTCAATATATCCGGGGACTTGTAGAAACAAGCTTTCTCATGTTGACAGACCGGCTGCATTACGACTTAGAACCAATCATCATACGATTGCGTTTAAAGATGCCCTAAGAGGCCTGGTTTGTCAGCAGCTTGAACATGACATTGGGGATTTTGTATTGCGCCGAGCAGATAATGTTTATGCCTATCAATTGGCAGTAGTGGTTGATGATGCGCAGCAAAATATAACGCATGTCGTGCGTGGAACAGACCTCCTGGATTCAACACCGCGTCAAATCTATTTGCAGCGATTATTGGGATATACTACGCCAAGTTATATGCATTTACCTGTGGTGACTAATGCTCAGGGAGAGAAGCTAAGTAAACAAACACATGCTGCGCCAATTGACCCATCAAATGCATTATCGCAAATGGTTGCTGCTTTGGAATTTCTGGGACAGAATCCCCCTAAAGAACTGGCAGATGACAATCTTGCTACATTTTGGCAATGGGCCATCAAAAATTGGCGGATTGATAAAATACCAACAACCCAAGAATAAATCGATTGCAAAATTTAATAAGGAGACTGTGTGGCTTTTCTGCCGTTTTATATTCCTAAACAGAAACGACTAAGGGTTGTAATAGTCGGTGGTGGCTATGCAGGTATGGCGGCGCTAACAGTGCTTTCTCGGTATGCTCCAGATACAGAAGTTACCGTCATTGATCCGAACGAGCAACACATTAAAATGACACATTTGCATGAGACTTTTCGTTATCCGTTGTCGGATTTACAAGTGTCGTTTACGGATTTGTCGAAACGGTTTGGTTTTCATTTTATTCAAGCAGCACTACCATTAAATGAAACTGTTTTACAGCAATGGCAAGCAGATAGAAGCCTGACGTTGAATGAAGAAGTGTTGCACTTTGATTATCTGCTAATTACCACAGGTGGTGGTAACAAAGGCAATGAGCCAGCAAAGGCTGTTATGAGTTTGCAAGATTTCATGACGAATTCAGGGTCGGATCTTTTAAGTGACAAACTTGCCCAAAACAAAACTGATTCAGAGCCTGTCATTTCAGTGATTGGTGGAGGCGCAACCGGTATACAATTTTTATTTGAGATCAAACAGTTTCTGCATAGGAAAAAAATTAAATCAAAGTTGCGTTTAATTCATTCCAGAGAGCGATTGTTAGAGCAATTTCCAGATGGTTTCCATATTTATGTTGAATCACGTTTGCGTGAATTAAATATTGAGTTTTATCCCAACACCTATTATTGTAAGCAGCAAGACAACAAGATTTTATTACGGGATAAAAAGTCCCAAGAAGAATTTGTGCTGCCCTCTCATCTGACTTTACTATTTTTGGGTAAAAAACAAGAAAATTTATATGAGGCGAATGCCTTTGGGCAAGTGTTGGTTGAGCAAAAAACACTTGAAAATATTTTTGTGGCGGGTGATTGTTCGCACTTTAATTCATTCGGTTCCAATTCGTTATCAGCGCAATCAGCCGTGCGTAAAGGGAAGTTGGTTGCACGTAACATACTAAGGCACTCAAGTGTACTGAATTTTCTTGAACCTTATCTGCATCATGAACTCGGTTATGTGGTCAGTCTTGGGCACGCAGATGCGGTAGGTTGGTTAGCTTCTGAAGGTAATGTGATTACAGGTTTACCTGCACTGGCAATTAAAGAGCTGGTGGAGTCGCAATATGATCTACTATTAATGGGAATAGATACATACTTGGTATAGCAGAATTTACGCAGGAGATCTTGAGATGCTTGGTTTATTCAAAAAAACCCCCGTTGTTGGTAAGGCCAGTGCATTAATTAAAAGCCCTAGCGATAAACTTTTTCATTTTATCGGTACTGACTTACTTATTAACTACCCGAGATGGTCGCCAGAAGTACGAGAATTGGAAAAATTAACAGATGGCCCAATTAAGCAGAACACGTTATGTCGTCAGGTAAGGGTTGATCAAGGCAATCGTTCTGAATCGACATTTAAGGTTAATGTTTTTGATGTCGGTACGCGTATTTGCTTTGAAGGAACCTCTAATCCTTATCGATGTGACTATGTGATAGAGCCTGTTAATGAGGGAGAAAGCAGGATAACATTTATCTTTGAGATGCTTGATCTTGATTTGCACATGAAACCATTTGAGAAGCTGATTCGAATTGCTATTCAGGATGGTACAGACAGAACAGTAAGAAATATTAAGAAATTAATTGAGGCAGAGCATCTGGATTCTGTTTGAGCGGCAGTAGGTATGTTGAATTGATTGTATTATTGTTTTTTGGCTTACAGTAGCTTAACCTGGAGATAGAATCATGGACTTTATCGTTGAGAAAGACCCTGGATTGATTCCGCAAGTATTATCCAAAATACTTGATTCCTGTGTAAATGGCGTGTCACTGGCCGACCCGGATCAAGAAGATTTGCCACTTGTTTATGTAAATAAAGCGTTTGAGGAAATGACGGGATATACTCTGGAAGAAGTGGTTGGAAAGAATTGTCGCTTCTTGCAAGGTAATGAAAGAGAGCAAGAAGGTGTTAGGCAATTACGGGAAGCTATTAGAAATAAAGTACCCATAGAAGTCACGCTTAGAAATTATCGTAAAAATGGCGAGTTATTTTATAACCAGTTAAAAATGATGCCACTATTTGATTCAAAAGGAGGCTTACTGTATTTCCTCGGCGTGCAATATGATGTTACCCAATTGGTCGCAGCAGAAGAAGAGATCAAAAGATTGAATCAATCTATTGAGTCGTTAAAAAAGTAAAAGGCCTATTTATTAGGTGCTAGGCTTACTATTAAATAATTAAGCAAAAGATAGATAGATTCAATAGAATTTAATAAATCTATCGCTATTAGTCATGCAATTTACTGGTAAAAATAGCCGCTAAAAGGTATTATGCGGGCTGTAAGTTTCTGGAGGCGTGGCTGAGCGGTTTAAAGCAGCAGTCTTGAAAACTGCCGTAGGGGTGACTCTACCGTGAGTTCGAATCTCACCGCCTCCGCCAGTTTCATGTCCATTCCCATCCTGGAAAGTTCGTAACACCCAGTAAATAAAACTATTTTAAGTGAATCGTTGTCTGTGTCAGTCCTTAATAATCCGATGGCATCCAAGAAAAAAGTGCGGCTACCTGTATGGTAACTATTTTATAGCTTAAAAAGTTACTATATATGGTTACACAACATGCGCTATATAATGTTACTTGTAAGAATACTCTCAGGGGTGTTTTGCTAAGTTAACTTTCAATTGTGTCTAATTTTTCACTCAATGTTTACATTTCCTCCACAATTCGGTCTCTTTTTTAACCTATAGTTAATTCATTGCAAAAACGAACCACTGCCATTCGTTAGATCAAGATGGCATTTATATGTTTTTAACTAACTAATAGAGACAACAAAATGAAATCAACTAATTTTGACTTCAACCTTTGGAGTAATGTAGCGAAGCAAGACCCTGAACAATTTGAACTGATGCGACAACAATTGATAGATGACGTTATGGCACAGGTGCCAGAAGAATTGAAACAGCGGATGGAAGGTGTGCAATGGGAAGTTGACCAAATACAAAATCGAGCTGAGAATCCAATGGCTGCCTGTTTTAGTATTTCCCAAAGAATGTTGAACAAAGTACACGGAGAGAAAGGACTATTGGCAACTTTAAGTGATCCGAAGAAAATATTGCAGGATCGAAAAAGAATTGATCTGAATAATGTTATTTCAATTACAAAATACAAAAAATAGGGTATTGCCAAGTTAACTTTTCGGTACGACAA
The DNA here is from genome assembly GCA_029881855.1 of Nitrosomonas sp. Lineage (GTDB taxonomy): Bacteria > Pseudomonadota > Gammaproteobacteria > Burkholderiales > Nitrosomonadaceae > Nitrosomonas. The sequence goes on from JAOULU010000068.1 coordinate 5,445, forward strand.
GCATACTGTGATTGATGGGCTTAAGTGTAATAGCTCAGACCTGAACTGACAGATGCCAGAGAACGGGTATCTGTCAATTTAAGCCTGGGTTGGCTATTTAGCTATTAATACTTCCACTGTAGCTGGAAGCGCATGATGTTGGCATTCTTAACATGTCTTAATGCTTTGACATTGGTTCTGTCCATGTTGGCGTAAGCGGCGACTAATTCTATTTGATTGTTGATTTGCCATTCGATACCCACTTCGGTTTCTCTTACGCGGCTGTATGGTGTATTGGTTGTGTCTTTCTCTGCACCATTGTATTTCTGCCATTTAACGTAAGGAATCCAAGCGCCCCATCTGCTGTCAATTTTGTACATGGCTTGAACGTATCCACCGTTGATAGTGCCGGACTCAATTCGCGTGCGGTCGGCACTCAGTTGCGGTGATCTGCCCCAGTTCCATTCTGTTTGGAAACCAAACGGTTGTGGATAAAGAATCGCATGTAAACCGATGCGTTCATCTCGATAACCTTTTTTGTTAAAGGTTGGGTTGGTAAGGATGCCTGCTGCTGTATTTATTCCGACTCTAGGTACAAATTTGCCGGTAAAGCCATACACACCGGTTTCAAAAATTTGTCCATTACTAAATTGGAAGGGGTAGGTGACACGTGCGGCTATATGCACATTGTCATTTTTGTCCCTTTGGTTAATACCTTGGCCTGTGTAGGCACCAAAACCGATAACACCATAATCCCCGGAGCCTTTGAGGTTTTTGCTCAGGAAACTGAAACGTTTCTGGACATGCTCTGGTGTCCAATAAAAGAAGATACCGGTATCACGCTCGTTTCTTACGCCACTGCTTAATGCGTCTGCACGCTCTAAAGCTAGGCGATTACGACTGGATTGCAACAATTCGAAGCTGTTAGGTATTTTTGACAAACCTGGGCGAATACGAAATTCTTTCTTTTTATCAAAATAGATATCGCCATACATGTCACGAACACCAACAGTTCCACCAGCAAATTCTGTTTGCATATAAAGCTTTAAATGGTCGCTGACATCGCCTTGGAAAACCAAGCGAGCACGACGAATAAAGAAGTTGGTGTCTTTCTCAATAGCTTTGTCCCCTGGTGAAGCCAAGCCTGCAAAATCTCCTGATAAACCGGCACCTTGACGAAACTGTGTGTAGCCACCAATCTTGATTCTGTCATACCATTTTTTTTCATCAGATTTGGCAGATTCTTTTTTTCCCACGGTGGCTTTGTTTTGCTGTGCAACTTCTTGGATAACTTTTTGTTGTTCCTCAAGGCGTGTTTCCAACGCTTTGAGTTCATTCATTTTTTGATCTAGCCTTTTTTCAACGGCTTTCACTTCTTCAGGAGAATGCGTGTCTTCAGCTTGGTCAACTTGTTTAAACTGCCCCAGTTTGACGCGGTTTTTTCCAGGTGTTGTATAGACCTGATTTGTGTCAGGATCAACATATAGGGTGAGCGCATACGTGGGCATTACTATACTACTCAGGAAAACAACATATAGTACGGTAGTCATCAGTTTGCTGATAGGTATGGGCCTAGCCTTATTTGTTCCAAACTGCTTCATTTTGTCTCCAAAGAAATCATATGGAAGCAAGGTTATTACATTCTTGTTACAGTTTTATTACACGGGGAAAATAAGCGTGATTTATAGAGAAATATAGTCGGAATCAGCGGTTTTGTTGCATTCCAGACAGTACTAGCGTCCGTATTAGCCGTGTTAATGAGACAGATGTAGAAGGTAGGTTAGAATTATTCTGAAGCTTGCCAGGCTGGCAGCAACCCAAGTTCATTATGTTTTACTTGATATTCACATTCAATGCCGATTCCTGGTACCCATACCAGTTTTTCGCCACAATATAGCAGGGGTAGTGTGTTACGTTCCCAGGGTGGAATAGACGTTTCTTGCAGTAGATTCTTTAAGCTGCGTCTTGGACGATTGCAGTGCGGGGAAAAGCGTTCGCCACCTTGGCGCAGGCGAATGGTAACGGGGTCTTGTGTTAGCATTTCCTGATTAATACCTTGATTCTCAATGTAAGAAAAACTGATGGAGCCATTTAGGTTGTGAAGGCTTAATTGTTTCTCTCCTTGCCATGTTTGTTGCCATGTGGGTTCCGGCTGCTGCCTATTTGGAAGTAGGTATATTGAATCTTTATAACAACGAATTTCCAGATTGCCAATACTTATGTGTTGTTGTGCGTCAGTGCGAGTTGATAATAATTGCTGCAGAATGTCATCTAGCTTAGCCGTGCTGGGTGGTTTTGTACCTTGCTGTACTAGAGTATAACGCAGTAGATTTTTAGCGCGAGGAAGGCTCAGTTTGCGTATGGCCTCAATCTGAAGTCGCTCGGAAATGCGGCAGGCTTTACTGTCTTGCTCAGCTAACTCATCCAATAGCGATGATGCTTCAGATAAATGGCGGCTTGTGCGTAACAATGTTTTTGCGTAGCTGGGATATCTCTCTTTTAATATAGGTAGAATATTATGGC
>JAOULU010000357.1 GCA_029881855.1 Nitrosomonas sp.
GAATTCTATTTTGAAGCATAAATGTAGCTGTTAAGCCCGAGAAAAAAATATAGCTTACTAAAGCCGCTCCCAAGACAGGAACATGACATATTTTAAACACTTGATACCAACGCCACAAAAGAAAAGCAAAAGCCAATATACCCATTACACCTATATGCATACCAATCTCGAACCAATCACTGTGATATTCATAGGTTCTTTGAAATTTTGGCAGGTCTTTATAAATACCCTCTTTGTATGTCTTAACTGTCTCGTCAAAATAGCTTTCTGGCGTACCCGTACCATGACCAAACAATGGTCGCTCAGCTATCCCATGCAGACCCACGTCCCAAATAGCCAGTCGATACCCTAGACTGGAGCTGTAATTGCCTTGTTGCGATAAAACTATATCAGCTTTTGCTTGCGACCATCTATCCTGGAAAACAGCGCTGTTATAGGCAAAAAATGAACTAATCAAAAGTAGTGATAGAGAAACACCCAGAAACTTTCTAAGTTCAGATTTATAGTGCAAAAACATTAAGAGTGATACAGATAGCAATGTCGCCAGTAGAAATGCCCTACCATACTGATGGAACTGGATAAACAATAAAACTAGCGCTACAACCCAAAAAAACGTTCCCAATCTTACAGAACGACAAGTGCCAGAAATATAAACTAACAGGATGATACCTATTCCAAGCATCGAGGAAAAACTCAGATACGACATTCTCATCTGTGGTACACCTTGCCCACCCATAACAAGCCACTGATAGACTCCCATAGCCAGAACGCATAAATATCCCACCAACAATGCACCTACTACCCAAGGCAATCTATCTTTATTTAACAAAGATGACAATGGAATATAGATCAATAAGATGAAGTAATTCACCCATTTATTTTTTCCATCTTCTGGAACATCACCCCAAAGCAACCCCAGGAACAATAAAGCACATAACATAAGAATTGCTTGAACAAGCGGCTCCTTAATAGTTTGCCTAAGCTTATATAACCCACCATCAAGCAGCCAAGCCACCGCTAACAAAGAAAAAGCAAATGGCGCCACCCCATTGCGCCACAAACCCAGGCAAATAAAAACCAATGAGAACTTTATGAATAATTCACGCCACACGATACTAATTTGCATTGAAAAGATGAACCGTAATTTTTATGGTTAGTTAATCAATAAATTGGTTGTCTGCCTGCTATTTGCAATGCGCTCAGAAAACACAGGTTAATGTTGTAACAAAGCCCATCGCCGAATTTTTAGTTTACGAATAGGGGTAAAAAATACCAGTAAGGCACGTAAAAAGAATGGTGTATCTGGCAAAATCCAAATTGTAGTAACCCGTTTATCTACACGCAACAAGCCACGTAGCATTAGTCGAACTATTGTTATCAAACTTATCGAACTATTGCGCATTTGCAAACAAAAAAGCTTAGGTACAGATACGGGGGTAAGCCAATGCACATTCCCTCCTTTCTCGAATACACACTCAATTTCACTACGCAGATCAACAGGCAAATCTGTCAATGTATGGCAGGCTGAAATTAGTAAGACATTATTATGTGCTTCAGGATAACGGGAAAGATAATAATCGCGATTACGCTGCATCAATACCCTATAAGCTCGGCCACGCCCAAATGAACCACCCCCTTTATGATGAATATAAGCATCTGGATGCACACCAATACACCACCCCCGCTGAATAAGTCGACGGCCTAAATCAGTATCCTCAAAATAACCGCGACCAAATTCTGGATCAAAACCACCCATTTCCATGAATACTTTACGTCTAATCAAAAAAGCATAACCTTGAAAACGAAATGCCTGAATGTGGCCACCTGGTCGACGCATATATCGATCAGAATCATATCTGATAGAGCCGCGACTCGCTGGACTAATAACCGCCAACTGAGGATCAGCAACAAATGCCGCACATAATAATGGCAGAAAATCTTTATCAACCTCGGTATCAGAATTCAACACCAACACAAAA
>JAOULU010000358.1 GCA_029881855.1 Nitrosomonas sp.
TCTTTGTCTATCATGGAATTATTATGTTGCGTCTTTTAGCGTTAATTTTAGTATTGTGGCTCACAGCATGTGGCTTGTTGCCAGAACAAAAAGAGGACGACCAGCACTGGTCTGCCGGTAAATTTTATTCAGAAGCAAAAGACAAATTAAGTGATGGTAATTATACCGCTGCTATTAAACTATTTGAGTCTCTTGAAGCGCGTTTCCCTTATGGTCGTTTTGCCCAGCAAGCACAGCTTGAAACGGCCTATGCCTATTATAAAGATCAGGAGCCCGCTTCGGCAATTGCTGCTGCTGATCGTTTTATAAGATTGCATCCGAATCATAAGAATGTAGATTATGCATATTACATTAAAGGCTTATCTAATTTTAATGATAATTGGGGCATTATGAGTTTTATGATGAAGGGTATATTGAAACAGGATATGAGTGAGCGTGATCCTAAAGCGTCACGAGAGTCATTTGAAAACTTTAGAGAATTAGTGGTGCGCTATCCTGAAAGTAAATATGCGCCAGATGCAAGACAACGTATGGCGCATTTGTTAAATATGGTTGCTATGAATGAAGTGCATGTGGCGCGCTATTATATGAAACGAAAAGCCTATATTGCTGCTGCTAATCGGGCTCAGTATGCTGTAAAAGAATACCCGCTCACACCGGCGGCAGAAGAAGCACTTTATATAATGATGCAAGCGTATCAAAAGCTTGAAATGTATGATTTACGTGATGATGCAGAGCGTGTGTTAAGAAAGAATTTTTCTAATAGTGAATTTTTAGAACCTGTACAAGAAAATAGTGGTAGAGCATGGTGGGTATTCTGGTAGATTCAGGGCTTGCAGTGCTCATAATAACCAAAATAGTGTCTTAATCTCGCAAATGAATAGCTAATACATCACAATTTGCATGGTATAAGACCCCTTTTGCTGTTGAACCCACAAGAATAGCTAAGCCATGGTGTCCGTGTGAGCCAACGATGATTAAATCAATTTTTTCTTGTGATGCAGTCTGAGTGATTTCATGTTGTGGTTCTCCCCATATCAGCCAACGACGATCCGGATCAATATTTAACTGATCACAGATTTGTTTAAATTTCTTTTTCTCTATTTCTAATAATTCATTCGTTAAATCTACAGTGTCTAAAGGGATTACAGTTCCATAAGGTGTATCAGGTATGGGGATGTTGTCTAAGACATGCAGTACGTTCAAAGGGGCGTTAAATTGCTCTGCCAACTGTTTTGCTTTTAAGGCAACTTCCATGCCGTATTCTGAGAAATCAATTGCAACCAGTATATTTTGATATTGAGGCATAAATCTTTTCCTTAAAAAATTAACCGACATGTTAGCACTTTCATGTGTAACCTGTTTTGATAGGAATCAATGAAGAAAACTATAACCTATCTTTTCGTATAAATTTAGATAGGAAATCTGAAATATATTGTTCATATTCTCTGCCTGCATAAGTATGCATATTAAAGTGCCCGGCTCCGGGAATAATCCATAGATCTTTAGGTTCTCTGGCAGTTGCTAATAAGCGCTCGGTTTCAGGTAATGTTGTATGGGCATCACTGGTTCCGGATATAAGTAGTAACGGTGAATTTAGATCGTTGATTCGATTGATGGGACTTAGTGCACTGGTTGGTGTATCTAAATAGAAAGATAATTGAAACAGTAACAGTGGTAGGAGCGCAGAACCATATTCACCAAAATGTAACTTCAAGCGATTTTCAACGGCCTCTTCAATGGTTGGGTGTAACGATTCTAAGACGACAGCATCGAGATTTAATCGATGTTTGGCAAGTACGATAGCCGCAGCACCCAGAGAAACACCGATAGCGCCAATACGTTCATGTGGAAAGGTTTGGCGTAGATAGGCCACTGCGGACTGAATACTTTCAGATTCCCGTAACCCAAAGGTAATGCGATTTCCCGCCGTTTCGCCATGTGCATATAAATCAATCAGAAGCACG
>JAOULU010000069.1 GCA_029881855.1 Nitrosomonas sp.
AGGTTTAACACGATCATCATCTTGTATTATCCACGTACCATCTTCCAAGCGACGTGTTTCAAAAATCAATGTTGCTGTCGTCCATTGTTTGCGACTGGTTGCTATCACAACCTCTACTAATGCAGGGTACAGATCAACGGCTTCTTGATTATCAAAATCAATCTGGCATTCAACAGGCTGACGTTTCACTTCACTAAAAATATCCAAGAGAGTCACATCACACTCCTATTCTCTTATCTTTGGAATTAAAATTACCCGACCTGCCATTTCTTGACCTAGCATTTCTGGCCCAAAGCTAAAATGAGGGTTCGCATCGACAATACGCCACCAAAGCCGATCATCGTTATAATAATGGCGTGCTAACTGATCTAGGCGATCTTCTGCCAAAACTTCATGTTCGATGACGCCAACTGCAGCATCAATCTGACGGCTTCGTAAACCGTTAAATACAACTGTGCCATCCGATATGGTTTCAAATTTAGGGCTTTTGTTGTAACGTGATTTTTTTGTTAACATCATCCCCCCTTAAAACGAAACAGACACCGATGATGAGCCTGTAGTCGACAAATTCAAAGCCGCACCCACCAACTGACGAACTTTCTCTACTTGATAAAAAGGGTTATTACCTTCTATCACCTGAAAACTCAGCGTGACCGTAGCTCGGTAAGGCTTTAAAGTCGGTAAATGCGCGCTTTCATCAACCTGAACACTGGTCAAAAAAACAGGCAAAATATGACTTCCCCAGACCAGCAATAATACCGATGGGTGCTCATCACGCTGAAAAGCTTTATTACCACCTAATCCTAGGCTGGATAATGTTTGCACCCCCCCTGGACCCTGTGATTTGGGTTCTACCATAGTACGTAAAGTATCTAATTCTGGTTCAATGCCCAGCACTACAGCTACTGCATGACCCGGTAAGTTAGGGTCACTCATACGGTCTGTTGCATCAATCAAAATTTCTAAATTAAATTGTTGTGGAGCAACACTCACACCTTGAGCAACACGTGGTGTTTCGGTAGGCAAGTTAAAGTCATAACCCCCTTGTGTACCTGGTGCATTGCCCGTTGTAATTGTGATGGTGCGCGTTCTAGACAATGTCTTGGGGTTGAATTCAAATTCCAATAGTAAAGGCGGTAGCGTCAATCCATACTCAAGCAAAACGCCACGGGTGAGATTAATCAACATGTACACTTCCTTGTATCTTCGAATGCGCATGCGGTGTATTAATTTGTTCCTGAATAGCATGTGCAATACGACGCGCGATCACACCATTAGCTTCCCCGCCATGCAGTTTGATTTTTGGCACATTAATTGTGGCTAGCTGTGTGTTTTGCATCACTGACAGATTAGATAGTTGGTGTACTGTTTCGCGTGCTATTGCATTACTGCGCCCTTCAAAACCACTTGGTAATTTAATGTTTAGCGTATCGATAAATACATGCGTATCATTACTCATCATTTACCCTCTATTATTGACATAACGATTCTGGTAGATTTGCACCTAATAATCCCAGATCTCTTTTATTGAGTTGTGGTCGTTCTTTGGCCATTTCACGCCATACAGCTATAGCAATATGTGTCATATTAATCGCCTGGTTATCTTCAGCTGCGAGATAAGCTGCATGTAACGCTGCATTGCGAATATTGCCACCCGTTATATTGATTGACTTTCCAAGCAAATCAAAATCGACACACTTGGAAAGTGGCGCACGTCGCGGTAACATTCTGCGCCACAATTCTATACGCGCCTCCTCTGAGGGTCGTGGAAACTCAACGACCATTTGGAAACGCCGACTAAAAGCCTTATCAATTTGACTACGTAAATTAGTCGTTAGAATACAAGGGCCCTGGTGATCCTCAATACGTGCTAACAAATAACTCACTTCCATATTGGCATAACGATCACGTGCTTCCTTAATTTCGCCACGTTTACTCATGAGTGCATCTGCTTCATCAAACTGCAACACCATCGGTTTACCATGTGCCGCATCAAATAGTCGCGCTAGATTTTTCTCCGTTTCGCCTATATATTTACTCACTAAGCGTGACAAATCTACTCTATAGAGAGGCCAACCTAACTCTGTTGCAATAACACTTGCAGCATATGTTTTGCCCGTACCAGAAGGACCACTAAACAACGCCAAAGGACCGCCCAATTGGCGCCCACCCCACTTATTAATAACTGTATCTCGGTGATGTAACCACAGTAGATATTCACGAAGCATCTGTTTACAGTTGGTAGGCAGAATCAAATCATGCCAATCCACTTTTTGATTGACACGAATCGCACCTGGAGGAATTGCCTCTTGCTGAGGCCAGCCCATCAACGCCGCCATAGCCGCTCGCACGGGTCGTAATACGCTAAATGGAGTATCTCCATCACATACAATTAGATTTCGCTTAATCAACTCTCCATCCGGCCCAATCAATCCTTGCAGCACACACACTTCAGATTCATTTAGGGCTAATAAAATTTGTAATAATGCTGGCGTAATATATGGCTGAGGTGAACCCGATTGAAGTTCTTGATATAACCATCCAATACGTGGTTGCGCTTCACTAATATAAACAGCAGCTAGTACATCCATAGCTAACGGCGGCAGACCATGAATAGGTAACAAAAGCCAAGGGTTTGCTGAACTCATCCGCAACCATTCCACTTGATTTTGTAACTGCTCCAATAAATCTAGTTGTTCAGCATCGTGATCTTTACCCAACTTTGTGCCCATTAAGCAGCGTACTAATACTTCCATACGTTGCCATTCAGCATTAATAGTTGGCGCTACTTTTTTTTCTGCTAACACTTCCATCATTCAGGCCTGTAGATACTTAATAAAAGAGGATTACTGCGTACTTTTACTATAGGCTGTCCAGGAATAGTCACCGTACGCATTGCATAAAGCACACCCTGTGCAGCATTTAAACCACTCGGTATTGTCACTGGGTTTGCAACTGTCAATGGAAATGGTGGCGAAATCGCTGGAATATTATCAGCGTCTATCATCGAATTAAAAGGCATTGCAGCAACTGGTGCGCCGGCACTACGCCATCCATCTTTACTGTCCCAAATTTCCCAAACCAGATCCACACTTTCACTACTATCACCAGCTAACCAAATCTGAGGGATAAATGTAGAAAACTCTGTACTGTCAATTTTAAAATTTAGGCTGTATGCGCACTCATTTTGGTAAATCCAACAGATGGCAGGTACCCAATGCGGGTTATTAATATCTATAGTTGAATCAGTTACTGGAGGCCCTTGTAGTACACCGCTGAACGATGCGTAACGGGCAGCCTGTGTCGCTCGCACTTGACTACCTAACGTACCTACTAAACTAGATGTCGATCGTAATTTAGATGGGATAATTGGCACTAATGCCATTTCATAAATTACGGAAGGGCGATAAATAGCATCCCCTTGCGTAGACCATACTTGATTAATTTGTTCATCAGTAATTGGACTAAAAACTGCCTGCAAATGTACGGGCTCAATACCATCGTCTATTTGAAATACTGGGTTTTCCCGAAAGATACGTATTAGTTCACCCAGTAAACGTATATCATTTTCACCTGCTGTAACACTTCCTTCGTTAATACCAAAAACTGAAATTAAACAAAAAATTCTAATCCGCCACCGATCATTTGGCTGTGCTGCGGATTCAAAACCACCGGGCTCGAAACGATAGAAAAAAAGATTAATACGATGCACGTCGTTCTCATCTGCAACTTTTGCCGGCGCACCCATTGAGACTGTAATAGTATGGGTTGTTGCTTCCATACCATCGCTGACAAAGTCAACAATGTCGTTACAAACTACTGAAATTGGAGATAATGGTAATGGCATATCACATAGTCTTTAAAAAGTTTCTGCTTACATAATCATTATTACTAGTTACAGATTTTGCTTGCTGACGTGGTATTGCAGGTTGCTCAATAACAACATTAACTTGACCAATTTGTATACGTGATTGAGGTTTGTTATTTGCATCAACATAGGGATGATTTCTTACGAACTCAGTGGGCGCACTATCCTGCTTAGGTAGTGATACTGTAGGTTCAGACTGTATCTCAGCCATTACATAAGCTGCTTTTGCAATCTGTCCATCAGCATCTGGTTTGGATTGAGTTTTATGTTCTCCATCAGTTTTTATTCCTCCCAGTTTCATTTCTTGCGAAGTCACAACTTCAGATGGAATATCTACAATATGAGATGGCACACTCTCCGCCGCATCATATACGTGTACATCTTGCTTGGTTATTAAAGTTTGTTGCTTATGCTTAATCAGCTTTTTTTTAGTCGGGCGGCTCTGAGGTTCCTCTACTGTGGTTGCATCACTATTTTTACTGTGACGGTCTATAGATTCAGCTAAAACAAGATTTGATCGGTCTCTATTGTTTAGTTTTAATTGAACGGCAGATAACGGCAATTGATTCGCATTTTTATCAACCACAGGCGTTGATCGTATTTTTTCTAAAATGGGTTTATTGTTATTTACAGAATGGAACGCGATGTCAGTATGTTGGTTTGCTGTTGCTTGGGATAACGTTCTCTTAGCGGAAGTTGTTGTGGGCGACGCGGCACTTGTAACGTCATGAGAAGCCACACTTAATGTCTTATTATTAGCCTCTACAACCTCTGACTCTGATGAACCAGATGTTTTAGTTTCATTAGAAAAGGGCCTGATGACAGGTGTCACTCGCTGAGTTGGCTTAATTTTTCTACGACTGTCTGCAATAATATTTGCAAAAAAACTCATAGTAATTTCTCAGATCTTCTAAATGTTGTTATTGCTAGCCATATTGCGCCCACGATCAATCAAACCTAAATATATATGGCGACGGCGACGCGTCATGGCTAGAATTTCATGTTCGTTCCAGTGATAACAAGACGCTAATGTATGCACTTCAGTAAAGAGGTTTTGGTCACTTCTCTCCATGCAAACATAAGGGTTAACGGGTACCCTGTTACCGGTATCGCAATGAGGGCATTCGGCAAGCACTTCTGTTGCGACTTCAGGTGCCATCTGTTCTATTGCTTCTTCTATTAACGCGATCTGTTCTTTTTTAAGACTACTGATATCAACCACTGCATCTGTACTCTTATTTGCAGCGTGAGAAACCAAACGTTTTAATAAAATAACAGTGGCCTCTTCATCATTATCTACCGTAGCCACAAACTCCTGATCTAGGCCATTGGGTACGCGCACTTTTAATTTTCCGAGCTCTGTTTCAATTATTGTTTCAGGAAATTTATTACCCGCTGGTTTCACAGGTAGTTCTGAATAACGCAGTGAAATGTCAAATGACTCACTACATTCACCACATTTAGCGGACATCCAAACTAATGCATTATCAATATGAATGGCTAAGTGACGCATTAGAAACTGACGATCACCGACACTGAGTTCCTTAACACGTTTCTTAGTAACTTTTTTTCCTGCTAACAAATCAAGCGCCTGACACAATACATTAGTAACTTGTTCTGAGTACGTTAACTCAGGATGTTGAGATACCTGTGTAGCACATTCATTCAACTCAAGTTCTAATAATCCAGTAATGGGTTTAAAGTTAAAATCACGCTTTAAACTACCATCAATGTAGACGCCTCCAGGTAACTGCACCATTCCAAGACTCAGTCTAGGATTCAGTTGGCTCAGTCACACTAGTGTCACGCTCCCAACCATTGTGCTGCAAAATAAGTGACTGAATACCAATAGCGTTCATGCTCCCTGCATCAAATTCTGGTAGTGCCTGATATTCCGATACCCAAGCACCAGAAACGCGATATGAAATTGCAAGTGCACCCTGCAAATTCAATACGTTAAGTACAATATCTTTGCGATAATTGACCAATGACATCGCCGCATTACCTTGTATATTGTTGACTAAGTTTGCCCAATTTTCGAATACAGGATCATGCGTAAGTCCTTGCTCAAGGGTAATAGGCTCATAACTGGTCCCCCCAGGCATCACACGTTCATGAGCTGGATCACCAGCAGATCGCCACTTAACAGCCTCCGTAGTTTTCTTCAACACACTCATTTTCTTTAGGCCAGCCACAGGCGCACCATCTATAATGACCTGAAACATAAAGGTGCGATAAGGATCATAACGATGCGTATTTGCCGGAAACAAAGGTGCTGCCATGAGAATATCTCCTTTCTTTAATCACATTTATTTGCACGTCTCTTAAAATATATTTGCATCAAGAGCTTTACCACCAATTAAAAACAAATAACATTGTTCAAGAGCGCTACGTTGTATGTCTGATTCTATTAAATAAATCAGTTAGTTTTAAATTACCTATTTCTCTCCTACTTTTTGCTGAATGCGCACAATGACAAATTCCGCAGGCTTTAATGCCGCAAAGCCAACGATCACAATAACCTGACCGCGGTCTATATCAGCTTGAGTCATTGTGTCTCCCAAACCGCATCGCACAAAATAAGCCTCTTTAGCGGTTGCTCCTTGGAATGCACCTGAACGAAATAAACCATCCATAAAGGAACCGATGTTGGCACGCAAAGATCCCCATAAAGGATGATCATTGGGCTCAAAAACTGCCCACTGAATACCATTAAAAATACTTTGTTCAATAAATATCGCTGTACGTCGGACAGGCACATAACGCCATTCTGGGTCAGCACGTGTGCCAAGAGTACGGCTACCCCAAACCACTGCACCATAACCTGGTAATTTTCGAATACAATTAACACCCATTGGATTCAATTGATCTTGTTCAAGATCTTCAACATTGAATTCCAATTCAGATACGCCAGATACACGTGTTTCTACACCAGCAGGTGCTTTCCAAACACCACGTTTTCCATCTATTTTCGCCCACATACCTGCCGCAATTGCAGATGGGGGAATTGCCACTGTTTTATTAGCCAGTGGATTGGTATCTTCGTTATACAGCGGATTTGCCATAAGTACCCACGGGTAATACAAGGCTGAATATGATGATGTGGGCAGGCCAGTAGTTGTTGAATCTAACTCGGTATTTTGCGCAGGATCGACAATAACCATACATCTTTTATTTGATGAACAAAATTCTACAGTCGCATCAACAAAAGTAGTATCTGTTGAATCCTTATTAGGTAGGACGATTATGCTAACATCTCGAAACTTGCGTAGTGTGTCAGAATAAAAGCTTGTGTAATTTCCTATCACTGGAGCATCAGCCACCCCGCTAACATCTGTAGACAAACTAACGCCATCGGATACTGTATTATCAGGACCAGAATCATCAGGTATGCTATTAGCAACTGAAATAGCCACCAGTGTAGATTCTCGTGGGACCCGTAATTCAACATAATTTTCACTGTCTGGATCCATCGACAGACCAACAAGCGATTCTTCAGCTTGGAAAGACCCATCAGTTGCTTGTGTGCCAATCTCTAAATCAAATGTACGGGCTGTAACATCCGAATTAGCAATTTTTACAAATAAACTATTGGCCCAAGTACCCGCACTAGTCGCAGAAACTGTCATTATTGGAATCACGGCTGTCTCATCTACTCGTTGCCCATCTATATCAACTGAGGCAGTCTTATGTCCTGATTTAGCAAGTCGACAAATATAAGCCGCTTTACCACCATTAAGATAAAAAGCCATGACAGCCAAACCCATCGCATCACTTTCACTGTCGATTTGTCCAAACTCATTAATATAATCATCGAATTTACCAATTAGAACGGGTTCACCGACTGGGCCGCGATTAGCTGCGCCTACAAAAGCAGTAACTGAAGTTGATACGCCCTCTATCGGTTTTGAACCACTTGGAATTTCTTCGATATATACGCCGGGGTGTAAATAACTAGGCATTAATTTTCTCCACAAGAAAGGTTTACTCGTTTAAAACGAATTAATTTAAATTC
>JAOULU010000359.1 GCA_029881855.1 Nitrosomonas sp.
AGGAAGTTACGTGGAGCCTTGCGTTATATCAAAGACTGGGAAGGTGATTTTTCAGGTAGAAGTGAAGTGGGCATGGGCACACATTTTATAGTTAAACTACGCAGTTTTATTTAGGTAGAAAAATTCTTAATGTGACTTATATCGTGTTGATTGACCAAAGTTAATTTGTTGTTGTTGACGACTTTGTTTATGAATATACATATTTTTGTCAGCATTATTTAGTAGTTCTTCCATTGTACTGCCATTTTGCGGGTAAGTTGCAATTCCTATGCTGATGTCAATATTGATATGGTTTTCTTTGATAACAATAGTATGTGTAAATGTTTCTTTTATAGAATTTACGATACGTAACAAACTTTTTTCAGTTGACACTTTAATAATGACAATAAACTCGTCTCCACCAATTCTTACAAGATAGTCATCTTTACGGATAGCTTGTTTGATTCTTTGGCTCACGATTATGAGCAGTTCATCGCCTATGCTATGTCCAAATGTATCATTAATAGCTTTAAATTTATCTAAATCAATAAAGAGTATGGCGAATGGGGCTTTTGTTTCCTCATATTCTGTCATTGCGGAACGCATGTAACCGTCTAGACATCGTCTATTTGGTAGACCGGTTAGTGAATCAGCATGGGCTTTGTCAAACAACGATTTGTTGGAGTTTTCGAGGGAAGATTGCGCGTTACGTAGCTCAGTAATATCACGTGTAATGCCAACGAGTATCATTTCACCATTTGTGGTCTCAAAGATATTTTTTTTGGTTTCAAGGATACTTGTTTTACCTTTGAAGTTTGTTAATTTTTCTTCAGAGACACTGGATTTTTTTTCGAGAAAGACTTTTTCATCGGAGTCCCATGAGATATTGGCTTGTTCTTGTGAGAAAAAATCATGGTCTGTTTTTCCAATCATTTGTTCGGAACTAAAGCCAAAGAAGTTCTCTAATGATTTGTTAATGAATAGAAATCTATGTTGACGATCCTTGATAAAAATTAGGTCAGGAATAGTATCCAATACTTGTGTAAGCGAAGTAACATCTAATTTGAAATTTTCTTCTAAAATGAAAGGTTTTCTATTATCTGGCGACATAATCAATCTACTCGTTTTTGTAACAAATATTTAAATGATAAGTTAGGATATCCTACCTTAAATTTTTGTCAGGATCAAAAACCAGATGTGGCATTTTAATTGTTATTTATCGAGAGAAAATCATGTTGAAATGGTTGAGAAACGCCATATCTGTACGTGTTAGTACAGAATAAGAATGGAAATTTTTTATTAATTTTTTTTCTGGGGAGTGTTGTTAAAATACAAGTGTATTGATTATTAGGCGTTCTACCCGGAAATGCGTTTTTATTGTTATTTTTTGCGTTATATTATGAGCCGTTAGGCGGCGTGTCTGGACGATTTTTTAGACTTATTGCCTTCTATATAGTCAAGTAAATAAAAGAATGATTCAAGTGAAAGATAATATGTTTTGTCTCCACCAATTCCTTCAGGGCATACAAATGCGTGTCTAATGACTTGCCAAATCTTGTGATGTTCCTCAACGGTGTTTATTTGATAACCAACTATTTGAAGATTTGTTTTTAAGTCATCGTAAGTTAGTCCTTCTCCACCCATCAAAAGATCATTTGCACCATATTTAAGTAATTGAATCATGAAATCATCTTTTTCGAGTTTTGTGTCCATAATTGGCTAATTCGTGTCAAATGGATCAAAAGATCATAGTCATATTTCAAGCAAATTTATTTTGTTATTAAGGCGTTTGTTTTCGTATAATAAATTGGAAGGCGCTAACGTATGAGTTGGTAACTGTCTTAAAAACTTCTTAATAGTATATGCTATGCCAATACCATTTAAATGGGTGAATAAGCATTTGTTTGTTAGATATTTAACTGTTAATGTCTCATAAATTAGCTTGTCTCATTTTATTTGGACTTGAAATACAGATA
>JAOULU010000070.1 GCA_029881855.1 Nitrosomonas sp.
GCGTATTGTTATTTCCCCTGGCCCTTGTACGCCAAACGAAGCAGGGGTGTCTCTATCTGTTATTGACCAATTTAGCTCAAAAATTCCTGTTTTAGGTGTTTGTCTTGGTCATCAAAGTATTGGGCAGGCATTTGGCGGCAAGATTGTTCATGCGCAACAATTGATGCACGGTAAAACATCACCAATATTTCATAATAACAGGGGGGTGTTTCGTGATTTACCAAACCCTTTTACCGCGACACGTTACCACTCTCTTGTGATAGAACGTGCAACCTTGCCGGCGTGTCTTGAGATTACTGCCTGGACGGAAGATGATGAAATTATGGGTGTACGCCATAAGACCTTGTCAATTGAGGGTATTCAATTTCACCCAGAATCGATATTGAGTGAACACGGACATAAAATGTTGGAAAACTTTCTTAATCGATAACAAAGTTGACAGCAATTAAAGGAGACCCATGAATCCACAAGAAGCACTGAACCGAATCATTGAACGCCAAGAGATTCATCATGATGAGATGCTTTCATTGATGCGTCAGATCATGCAAGGAGAAGTTTCTCCAGTACTGATTGCAGCAATTATTACGGGGTTGCGGGTTAAAAAGGAAACCATTGGTGAAATTGTTGCCGCTGCACAAGTGATGCGTGAATTTGCAACACCAGTTGAAATATCAAACCATGCGCATTTGGTCGATACTTGTGGTACAGGCGGAGACGCAACACATACTTTTAATATTTCAACGGCCTCAGCTTTCGTTGCAGCTGCTGCTGGTGCCCGGGTGGCTAAGCACGGTGGGCGGTCTGTTTCTAGTAAATCGGGCAGTGCAGATGTGCTTGAAGCGATGGGTGTTAATTTGAATCAAACACCTCAACAAGTTGCGAAAAGTATTAGTGAGATTGGTGTGGGATTTATGTTTGCACCTAATTACCATAGTGCCATGAAACATGCGGCACCTGTGCGTCGTGAATTGGGGATTAAAACAATTTTTAATATCCTTGGCCCATTAACCAATCCAGCAGGTGCTAAAAGTCAGGTGCTAGGTGTATTTAGTGCTGATTTGGTTAGTACTTTGGCACATGTGTTACACCAATTGGGCAGTCAACATGTATTGATCGTGAACGGTAAAGATGGTCTGGATGAAATTACCATTACGGGTGAAACAAACATTGGTGAATTAAAGCAAGGTGAGGTTGTTGAATATACCGTCAGGCCGGAAGATTTTGGTCTGCAAACAGCCTCAATAGACACGATTCAAGTGACGGATAGTGAGCGGGCCAAAGCTATGTTGTTATCGGTTTTAGAAAATCAGGCTGGCCCGGCACGAGATATTGTTATGATGAATGCTGGTGCGGCGATCTATGCCGCAGGTGTTACAGACACGTTAGCGCAGGGTGTTAAAAAGGCACAGCAGGCCATTGAAAGTGGCGCCGCATTAGAGAAACGTAACGAACTAGTGGAATTTTCTCGTAGAGAATAAATTACAAAACATTAAAATGTCAGATATTCTAAAAAAAATATTGTCTGTTAAGGTGCAGGAAGTTGCTGCAGCTAAATCCGTTAAATCCTATGATGAAATATTGTCTGAAGCAAAAGCCGCCGCACCTACGCGTGATTTTATCGCGGCTATTCGAGATAAAGTGGCGGCTGGACAATCTGCAGTCATTGCAGAGATAAAACAGGCCAGCCCCAGTAAGGGGGTGTTGCGTGGGCAAGAAGAAAGTGGCGGTAACTTTGCGTTTATTCCCGCTGAAATTGCGCAGACCTATGCCAAGAATGGCGCAGCGTGTTTGTCTGTATTAACGGATAGACAGTTTTTTATGGGCAGCCCAGAATATCTGCAACAAGCACGGGCAGCCTGCCAGTTACCCGTATTACGTAAAGATTTTATTATCGATGAGTATCAGATCGCAGAAGCAAGGGCGATGGGGGCAGATTGTATTTTGTTGATTGTGGCTGCTTTTGTCATGGATGAGGATTCTGGTGCTACAAATGATGCACAAGAAGCATTAATCCAAATGCAGAAGCTCGAAGCATTGGCTCATTCACTGGGTATGGCTGTATTGGTTGAGGTTCATGATGTGGATGAGTTGGAATTGGCTCTACAATTAACTACGCCGTTAATTGGTATTAATAATCGTAATTTACGAACGTTTGAAACCCGTTTAGATGCCACATTACAACTGTTATCACATATTCCGTCGGAGCGTATTGTCATCACGGAAAGTGGTATACGTGTCCCAACAGATGTTTCACTTATGCGTGATAATCAAGTTAATGTCTTTCTTGTTGGTGAAGCATTTATGCGCGCAGAAGATCCGGGTCAAGCGCTTGCGCAGTTGTTTAACTAAATCAGTGTACTAATTCACCATAAGCGACTAACATTTAATCCGTAATAACTTCCGCTGTTTTCGGCTTGGACTTGCCAATTCTTATATGGACGTGTAATTAGAAAGCTGCTGAGTATACCAAAACCTGCACCGGCAATGACATCGCGTGCATGATGATTTCTTGAGTCAACACGGCTAAAAGCTACAAATGAGGCTAGGGCATATGCCGGTACACCATATTGCCACCCATAGCGTTTACGCATAAATTCCGCAGATGAGAAGGAAATTGAGGTGTGCCCTGACGGAAAACTTTTGCCTTCGCCGTTGGGACGCTTAGCATTGATAGCATGTTTTAAAGTATAGGTAATAGCCACTGTCGCTGCAACTGAGCCAGACAGTTGAATTGCGCCATCAAGGTCTTTATGACCCAGTGTTAGTGCTGCTCCGGTTGTTGGTAATAGATACAGTAAAACATCGCCAGCGAGTTCTACGCCACTACTTGCCCGTGCGTCCGTATGACTTGCGTATATGTAAAGACCCAGTAAGATACAAATAAACGTTCTTATTCCTGCAGATGTGTTGTATATAATTTGTTGTAGAATCATTATCATATAACCTCTACATATGACAAACGTGGATCGTATTTCAAAATGAAAGGAGCGCTTGCATTAAACTGAGTTTGAAGAGTATAACTTTAAACTATCAATCTATAGAAACTTTTTCAGTGCTGTGCAGAAGTGGTTATTTACTCAATTCGTATGAGGGGAAAATTCTCTTAATGAGATTATAGTTCATTGTTTTCTATATATCTTTGGTGTATTGTCGTGTTATAACTTTATAGACCATAAAGGCGCAAATTCATTATGTCGCGGGTAGAAAATAAAAATCTTGCTAAGTGCATCAATTTTCTAAGTAAAGTGGATATTCCAGTATTAAATCAGACTGCCCGGAGTCTTACTGAATTATGTGAAGTTGAAGAAAATGTTAGTGCACGGAGTATTGCGCATATTGTAAAGCATGATCCATTAATGACTGTTAAGCTCATGCGATATTTGCAGCATCACAAACATCGTGTACAAGAACATGAGGTTATGGAAGTT
This sequence comes from Nitrosomonas sp., assembly GCA_029881855.1. Taxonomy (GTDB): domain Bacteria; phylum Pseudomonadota; class Gammaproteobacteria; order Burkholderiales; family Nitrosomonadaceae; genus Nitrosomonas. The sequence goes on from JAOULU010000070.1 coordinate 3,429, forward strand.
GAGCAAGTGCTGTTGATGCTTGGATTGGAAACGGCATTAAAGGAGGTGCCAGCAAGTCCATCGGTTGAAGATGTATTGGGTAGCAAGAGAATGAGTGCGTTGGCAAGTCTGTTGCGGGTTACACATCGGGCTAATTTGGCTTCAGCATATGCGTTTGATTGGGCTGTACGTCTAAATGATTTACATTATGAGGAAGTACGTATTGCCGCATTGCTACATGATATTGCCGAAATATTAATGTGGTGTTTTGCATCCAAATATATGTTACAGATTAGAGACTTGCAACAGCAGGATAAAACATTGCGTAGTAGTACGGTGCAAGAAAAGGTATTGGGCTTTACATTACATCAATTGCAATTAGAATTGTCTGTCAAATGGAGACTACCCAAGCTATTAATTACATTAGTGAATGGTGATTATGATGAGGTTAATCAGCAACGTGTGCGTACCGTTACATTGGCTGTGAATCTTGCTAGGCATTCTGCAAATGGTTGGAATGATGCTGCATTACCCGATGATTATGAAGATATCGCAGAATTGTTGAATCTTAAGGTTAGTGATATCAAAATCATTGTCGGTGCTGAAGAACAACATGCCTAAATTAATGCTATTGCAAGTGCAAGTGAATTAAGGGCTAGGGTTGGGGTACTCTTGGTGTATATGCTCTATCCCTTCAAGCACATCTTCGGGTAATGTAATATCAATACTTTCAATATTGTGTTTTAGTTGTGTTAAGTTGGTAGCACCTATAATCGTGCTGGTTAGGAATGCTCTGCTATTAACATAAGCCAGTGCCATTTGTGCGGGATCCAAATCATTCTTTTGTGCTAGTGCAACATATTTCTCAATAGCTGTAATTGCCATAGCATTACTATAACGCGTGTAATGTGGGAACAAAGTAAGCCTAGCTTGATCAGGTTGTTGACCATTTAGATATTTGCCTGAAAGTGTGCCGAACCCTAAAGGAGAATAGGCTAGCAGCCCAATTTCTTCACGACATGATATTTCTGCTAGACCAACCTCATAGCTGCGATTCAATAGATTATAGGGGTTTTGTATGCTGACAATACCAGGTAAATCAAACTGCTCTGCCAACTGTAAAAAACGCATGATGCCCCAGGGTGTTTCATTGGATAAACCAATATAACGAATTTTGCCGGCTTTTACTTTTTCATTGAGTACTTGTAAGGTTTCAATCAAAGGTGTGAGGGATGTTTCAGTTTCTGGTGTGTAACCTAATTGACCAAAGTAATTGGTTTTTCTCTCTGGCCAATGAAGTTGATATAGATCGATATAATCAGTTTGTAGGCGTTTGAGACTTGCATCAAGTGCTTCTGTAATATATTTCTGGTTAAAACGTGTTTGTCCGCCACGTATATGTGGTATCCACTCTTCACCTGGCCCAGCAATTTTACTGGCTAGCACAATTTTGTGTCGATGCTGACGTGCTTTAAGCCATTTACCAATAATAATTTCCGTTTGGCCATAGGTTTCTGGCTTAGGAGGGATTGCGTATAGCTCAGCGGTGTCAAAAAAATTCACGCCTTGTGAGTGAGCATAGTCCATTTGTGCAAACGCTTGTTCTTGATTATTTTGCTCCCCATATGTCATAGTGCCTAAACAAATCACACTAACTGCAATATCGGAATTACCTAGTTTTCTATAATCCATGATGTTGAGTTTTTATAAATTATTGTCAGTAAGATTTTGTTTTATAAAACATTGCGTAGAGCTGATTCTAGCTCAGTAAACTTGAATTGAAAGTCAGATTCAAGCATGCGTTTGGGAATCACTCGCTGACTATTTAGTAATAGTTGAGACATTTCACCAAATAACAATTTAAGTAGCCAGGCGGGTAACGGTAAGAATGCGGGTCGACGCAAAGCCAAGGCCAAAATTCGGGTGAACTCTTTGTTTGTGACAGGGTTGGGCGCAGTCAAATTGAATTTACCTTCTAATTCAGTATGCTCGATTAATGTCTGGCAGATTGCGATATGGTCGTTAATATGTATCCACGGCATCCACTGCATACCACTACCCATACGCCCACCTAACCCAAGTTTGAAAGGAAGAATCATAGATTGTAAAAATCCTCCATTCCTGCCGATAACTAGGCCGGTTCGTAACTGGCAAACTCTAACGCCATGTTGTTTGGCTTTCTCCGCTTCTTCTTCCCATTGAGTACAGAGTTGTTGGCTAAAACTGTTCCCACTAGTGGTAAAAGTTTCATCGAGAATAGTGTCGCCTTGATCGCCATAATAACCGATGGCTGAGCCACTCAGTAAGACCTCAGGTTTGTTTTGTGCGCGCGCAATAAATCGAATCAGTTCTTGAGTAGTATCAATGCGGCTGTCCAGAACAAACTGTTTGCGTTCATCCGTCCACAATTCACCAAAGATTGGGGCGCCGGAGAGATTGATAATGGCACCAAAATGATTCGAATCTGTTAATGATTGCAAAGAATTGAGTGACGTGACTTGATTGCCGAAGATTTTTCTAACTTTACCTGGAAAACGACTATAAATAGTTAGAGAGTGGCCGGCTGAAATGAGTGTCGGACACAGTGTTTGTCCAATAAACCCGGTTCCTCCTGTAATGAGAATTCTCATGGGTAATTATCCTAAATAAACGGTTGGTCAATTTATGATTAAATATTAAAGGGGTTGTTGGTCTATACGTGAGTGTACAGACTATAATCAACATGTCTATGGTATCGCATTGGGTTAAAAAATAGATTCCAGCCGTAATAATAAGTGGAGATCAACGTATGACTGAACCAACTATCATCTGTCCTAATTGTGCCACCGAAATCAAACTGACGGAATCATTAGCTGCACCGCTTATTCAAGCGACACGGCAGGAATATGAATTAAAAATTGAACAAAAAGAAAAGGATGTTGTTAAGCGCGAAACAGAATTAAAAGTGCAGCAGAGCGCTATTGAAAAAGCACAAAAAGCTATTGATGAACAAGTTGCCAGTAAGTTAAAAATAGAACGTATAGCCATTATTGCAGAAGAAACTAAAAAAGCAAAATTGGCAGCGGCATCTGATTTGGATACAAAGTCTAAAGAATTAACTGAATTGCAGGTGGTTCTTCAGCAGCGCAATATAAAACTCGAAGAAGCACAAAAAGCCCAAGCTGACTTAATCCGTAAGCAGCGTGAACTAGACGACGCAAAACGGGAATTGGATTTAACCGTTGAGAAACGTGTGCAAGCTTCAATAACCGAAGTGCGGCAAAAAGCTCAACAAGCAGCAGAAGACGTCCTAAAGCTTAAGGTTACCGAAAAAGAAGAACAAATTGCCTCTATGCAGCGTCAGATTGAGGAATTAAAACGTAGGGCTGAGCAAGGTTCACAGCAATTACAAGGCGAGGCACTTGAATTGGCGATAGAAGAAGCATTACGCACTCAATTTCCACTAGATAGTATTGTTCCAGTGGCTAAGGGTGAGTTTGGTGGTGATGTGCTGCAAAGGGTTGTGGGACCAACGGGACAAGCTTGTGGTGCAATTTTATGGGAATCAAAAAGAACTAAAAACTGGAGTGATGGTTGGTTGGCTAAACTCAGAGGGGATCAACGTGTCGCCAAAGCCGAGTTTGCGGTATTGGTATCCAATGCGCTACCCAAGGATATTGAAACCTTCGGGCAAATTGATGGGATATGGATTACTGAACCACGCTTGGCATTACCACTGGTAATAGCGTTACGCCAATCACTGATAGAAATCGCCAATACACGCCTGGCGCAAGTTGGCCAGGAAACTAAAATGGAATTGGTCTACCAATACTTAACCGGCCCAAAATTTAAACATCGTATTGAAGCCATTGTTGAGAAATTCTCTGATATGAAGGCTGATTTGGACAGAGAGCGCAAGACTATGACCAGACTCTGGGCAAAAAGAGATATGCAGATACAAGGGGTCATCGAATCTACAGTTGGGATGTATGGTGATCTGCAAGGCATTGCTGGACGTGCGCTACCGGAGATTGAAGGCCTGGAGTTACCATTGATTGATTTAAGTGTTGCGGATAAAGGAGAGTGAAGGGGAATAACGCGGGCTGAATATCAATTAAAGAAACTTCAGCGAAACTATTTGCCTGCTGAGTAGGCAATGCTAATTGATAGACGCTAGACGCTAGACGCTAGACGCTAGACGTTATAGGTTAAGTATTAAGTAAATTATGAAACGATAACTAACGATGAAAAGTGCAGACATTGAGAAAATCAAGCAGAGACTACTTGATTTAAGAACGGCATTACAGGAACAAGAAGAAATGGCTAGGGAAATAGGGAAACCTGTAGTGTTAGATCAAGCTAGAGTTGGCAGGTTATCGTATGGATGCTATGCAATCACAGCAAATGGCGCTTGAAGCGGCCAGGCGGCGCCAGAATCAGCATCAGAAAATCACTGGCGCCATGCA
>JAOULU010000071.1 GCA_029881855.1 Nitrosomonas sp.
TAAACGTAAGATATACAAAACACGTAACAAGGCGAGAGCAGACATATTTAACTACATCGAATTTTTCTACAACCCAAACCGGCGTCACAATAACAATGACAGGCTATCACCGGTTGAGTTTGAAAAACAATATTATAGGAAGCTAGCGGGTGTCTAGAAAACTGGGGGCTTGCCACTTCGCGGTAAATCAAGTTGATTCCGTTCTACCAAAATCACAACTCGGAAAAGCAATTCAATACCTGCTTAATCACTGGCATGGATTGATTCGTTATCTGGACGCGGGGCATTTATTACCGGATAATAACATGGCGGAAAGGCATATTCGGCCAGTTGCATTAGGCAGGAAAAACTACCTCTTTGTGGGATCAGATCGGGGTGGAAAAGCGGCAGCAACGTTTTATTCGTTGATGGCGTCTTGTAAGAATTACGGACTGAATCCGTATGAATATTTGGTGGATGTGCTGACTCGGTTGCCATATTGTAATACAAAAGAAGATTTTGTGAATTTGATTCCAGGGGATTGGGTTAAAAATGATGTCGAACACTAACTTTAATAATGCTCCAACAATCAATCTAACGAGATAATATGAATGTTTCTATTTTTCTAGAAAAAATAGTTTTGAAATTTAGCTTGTTACTAATCGTTTTGGTAATCTCAGGATGTAATGGTAATGATTACTATTATGACAACGACGCTAGTGTTGAACATATTCTTTATGATGAATTTCTTATTGAACAATTTCCAAAAGCATTAAGCCTTGAAGGTATACCCTACAAGCAGAATAATAATAGGATATCTTATTCAATTAAATATGAAAAAAATGCTAATAGGCTTTTAAATGAACTAGTATTAAGGAGACCTTCGAGTTTTGTACTTTATGATGAAAGGGTTCTAGAACATTTCCTTTTTTTATTAGCACAGAAAAATATTAAATATGAGAAATTTAATGTTCAAAAAGAAGTATTTGAGGGTTAGTGTCCAGGCAATTGCACGGAAACTAACATGTATTGAGTAGAATTGGAGTAGTAAAAATGGACCCACTAAATGAAACCAAAGAATCCAAACGAAAGTATTCTCTTGCTCCAAGAGCTGAGCGTCTAGTAGCAAACTTGGTGGATTCTATTCTAGTTGTTTTTGCAACTTTTTGTGTCATTAGCTTAGCATTGAGTGCAAAAGAACCTGGAAGTGAATTGTCCTCTAGCTATAATATCGTATTGATTCCATTTTTCTGCTTCGTTGCTCTAAATGGCTACCTATTGGGTAAAAGTGGAACTACTATTGGTAAATTAGTCTTGCACCTCAAAATTGTGTGCGCCAATACTGAGGACAAACCACCATTGTGGAGATTATTGTTTCTTCGTTATGCACCTATGCATTTGGCTAACTTGTTTGGGATACTAGGATTAGCAAACGTTTTGATGATATTTCGCGAAGATCACAGATGCGGCCATGATTTCATTGCGGGCACTTTAGTGGTTAAAAATATTGACGATACTCATTCAAAGTAGGTTAGTGTCCGGTTCTCAACAGGGGCAGTTTGTCGGACAGTTACAGTCAAGCAGTCCAATATTTATAAAAGCGGAATACCGGTAATTGTTAAGGCATTGTCCGGACAGATACATTCTTGCCCGAATTCAATACGAGGGCCGAGCAAGGAAGACAAACAGTACACCTACATTACGGTTGGCACGACATAAACACTATTATTCACATATACGAATAGTGTTCTATCATCAGCTGAAAGGGCTAATCTCGCACGAGGACTTACATCACCGGGTAAAGAAACTGAAATATTACCTATATTTTCAAACAGCATATAAACGTTAGGGCGGTCACTGAACGAAAAGGGTATCGTTTTGGTAATGTCATTCCAACTCAGGTTTAGTGTGCTATTAGCGCCACCCGAAAGAGAATACAGCCGAGTTCTATCATGCGTGGCTAGAAATCTAATTCTGCTATAAAAGATTCTTCCTAAATGAGTAGTTAAACTTTCATCATAAAAATCGTAACCTTCTCCAGGGCCAAAATTTGGGACTGCAATCATATCGATACCTGGTGAAATGAAATAACGATTCGGTGAACTATTGTTATTGCCTACTTCCCATCTTGTGTGGCTATCATCTGTCCTTAAAATGTAGTTGTTATTATATGATTGGTAATAAGTACGTCGACCGTCTGAGCTTGTTTTCATTAAATCATTTCGGCGACCGATGTTGCCATAGTAGGCAAAAAGTCCGCTGTCTGTGAAGGTGCCGTTCGCTAGATCATAGATGGTCAAATTATTTTTCTTCTTTTCGTTTAGTAATAATTTTCCATCAGCAGTAATACCAATAACATGTTTAAGAGTTGTATAGAACGGTTTGCTATTGCTAAAAATATCTGGATTTGGTAAATCGACTTCACGTACAACATTGAACGTTGAAAGATCAATGAAAACTAGACGAGCATTATGCGCAACAACGATTTGCTTGCGATCCGGCATCATTCCCCACCGATCGATTCCCGCATTGTTTTTCAAGACCTGATAATGCCATTCCCCATTTTTGAAACAAATACAGGAAAATGTACTTTTAAGAACATCCGTGCGCAGATCTGTTTCCCAGATCGTAAAATACTGTTTATCATTAGCCTGGTCAAAGAAGATATAATCAAACACAAAATTTGGTTCTAGCCTAACATTTTCTGGTAGCATTATTTGCTGCGCTGTACTTGTAGTATGTTCACGCACCAGAAATTTTTGAGCAATCTCATAACTATTCAAATTAGTTTGGATTTTGAAGGTTTTTTCGCCCGTCTCTGTAATCGCAGGCACAGTTACCGAGACTTCATAGTCATTCAATACCTCAAATGCTTCAACCGGTTGACCATCAATCGTAATCTGTAAAATATTTTCTGTTTTTAAGCCTTTGCCAAATAGAGTAATCGGCGTTGTTTCGTTACGATAAGCAAATATTGGCTTAAAGAAATTATATTCGGGTTGAGTTGGTGTCAGATTGAGTACGATAGGAACGGGTATTTTCACTTGTCCACCCGAAAATATTTCGATGAGCAGATTACCTCTATATAAACCACTGGGTAAGGCGCTGTTAAAATGAAAGGAGAACCCCCCTTCATCCTGTGAGGCTCCAAGCGTAATCCAATCAATACCAGGTGCATTAGAACCCTGTAAAGTAACCTTCCATGTTACTTCACCTAATCCGGTTAAATCTAAAGGTAACTGCTGCTCATCGACAAATTGGTTGGTACCGATTGTTTCACTAATGCCACCTTCTGCATATGGTATCGGCGCTGACGGCACATTAATCTTGATTGGAACGATTACTATTTGCTCATCACCATTTTCAGCGTTAAATGCGCGAATGTTTAGTTCAGTTTCGTAGATACCAACTGCATTATCAGGCAATGTAAGATTAAGCTTATAGGTTCCTCTATTTTTCGAAACAGTTTCTCGGATGTTTAACCAACTTGGTAGATTGTTGTTTTCGTCGGAAAAGGAAGATAACACACTACCATCGTAGTCGATTTGTATTTCCGCAATCTCCTTGACAGGATGCTTACCTGTCAAAGTTGTTGGCACTGCTTTATCTATGATGTTTGGTGTAACGTTAAGATAAAAATTTTCCTGGTCACTTTCGCCTATTGCTGAGCAAGCCGTGACAATTGTTAAGAACGACAATATTGCAAAGATTTTACAACAATGTACTAGGAATTTTTCACTAATATTCAGCATCATTTTGAATTCACTTTCTTTTCCAACATATCTTAGAATTGGTATTTATAATAGAGGGCACCTTACCATAAGCGGACGCGTTTTTACAGAGCGACACAAGCTGATCAAGCAGCGTGGGATAGAACACGCCGGCCAAAACGCTGTAAGCTCGCTTGTAATAAATCCTTGAGTCAGATCGTGGCCAACAAACTCCAGCTAAATTGGTCACCACAACAAATCGCAGGTTGGCTAAAAATAGAATATTTTGGGGATAACAATAACCAAGTGTCACATGAAACGATTTATCGAAGTCTATTTATTCAAGCGCGTGGGGTGCTGAAAAAAGAGCTACTTCAGCATCTCAGAAGTAAACGCTCTATACGACGTTCAAAGCATGCAACTCGAAAAAAAGCGGGGCGTGGAGAAATAGTCAATGCTGTCTCGATACGTGAACGGCCACCCTCTGTTGAGGATCGTGCCGTTCCAGGTCATTGGGAAGGCGATCTCATTGCCGGAAGCAAAAGTAGTTATATCGCAACGCTCGTTGAACGTCATTCTCGTTACGTGATGCTAGTTAAAGTGAAAAATAAGGAAACAGAAACAGTTGTCTCGGCACTGATATAACAATCTAAACAACTTCCTAATGAGTTATACAAGTCGCTGACTTGGGATCGAGGTAAAGAACTCGCAGACCATGAACGCTTCACCATGGAAACAAATATTGAGGTATACTTTTGTGACCCTAGTAGTCCATGGCAACAAGGTTCAAATGAAAACACTAATCGTTTGCTTCGACAATATTTTCCAAAAGGTACGGAATTGTCGATACACTCACAATCCAAATTAAACGCAGTGGCGCGTCAACTAAATGAACGGCCACGTAAAACATTAGAGTACAAAACACCGGCAGAAAAGTTTAACGTATGTGTTGCATCGATCGGTTGAATTGGCAGGGATTATCGGACTAATGGGGGTAACCAAGCAAAAGAGGATCTCGTTTTAATCCCGGCCAACCCTCGTTCTGCTACAGAATCATTAAAGTGTGACCATCAAGCAAAATGTGTTTAACATGTTCAGTTGGTCGGACAGTTGCCTTTGTTGTATTGCAATATGGGCAGTATCAGTGGCCATGTTAGTAATATAGCTGTTGTTGCAACATTTGGTAGGCTCACTGGTAAGAGGCAGTTGCCCGGACGTATACTCGTATTCTCTCTTTTGCGATAAGGAGATTAGTGTACTGAATGGAAAAAAACCTGCCCACCATTTATTAGCAGACAGGTTTATATTGAAAAATTCTCAAGAGAGCCGTTATAAAAGCTTCGAGGTAAATTTAATTGAAGTATCAAGTTTTCTAATCATTCTCCTTAAAGGTTCACAATCGACATAGACATCCAGTAACATATTTCTCAGTTCCTGTAGCAGACTAATAACACCTTTTGATGAATGAGCTTGTAAAACAAACGGGTCATTTCGATCAATACTACCGTAATAGAAAAGATCAAAATTAGCCGTTACACTACTATCATGCTCTGAAAAAAACCAATCCTCCAATTTGCTTCTAATATAAGATAACCTAGTATTAACGGCCGAATGCTTTGCCGTAGATTGCCCGACTGCTTTTATTAATCTTGCTGCAAGTTGGTGTGACTCAATCGACATAACTGCATTTGGACGACGTTCATTGTATGGTGCATCCCAGCTTCTCATAGGAAGTGTCTTACTACTTGATATTCTGAATATAGCGCCTTTAGCCACAGCTCTCTTTTTGTCCTGCGGTGTAATAGAAAGAGGGCTGAAAAAAGTATCATGCCCTTGAGAGGATATTCCTATCCAATTTTCTGCGGTTACGGGGTAAGGTATGCTGTCAATTTTAGCCATTAAGCCTTTAAAGTCATATCCTGTCGATGCATCCGTGGAGACAAACATATTGGACTTGCCTGGATAATACATTCCCGGCCACTTTGACACCTGTAAATGCCAGTTATGATTTTTGGCCCATGCAGCTCTTTCACCATCTACTACTGGGTCAAGGTAAGGTTCATCAACTAAAATAAATTGCCCTGTATGAGGGTCATACCAATCAGTTGAATGATCAGCTTTAGGCAACCTATTTTTATGATCTCTATTTGGGTAGGCTGCTTTGTAGTCACTACTAGGCTTTAGGCCAGTTGCCTCTATAAACCTTAGCACTCTGACGGATTCGCAAATTTTATTTCTTGCGTCTTTTTGTGAATGGCTGACATGATCGTTTACGAGGTGATCCGGCGAGACAAGTCGAAACCACCCTATACTTGAATTTCTAAGTTCGTTTTTGGTAGCTATTTCGAGCAAAGGCATCGAAAGCTCAATTTCAAGCACTTCTCTACCCGCAATATTGCTTTTTCGATTGTACCAATAGACTGTAAAGAATAAATTGCATTCTGATTTGGAAGCAATTGAACTTTGAAGCAGATTGCGTGCATGGGCGAAATTTTCAAACGAAGCACTTTGTGCAGCAATATCCAAAGCTTTATGATGAGGAACGCCATTCGCTTTCTTGATTTGTTTAGCGTGACGTTTAATACCACCAATTGTCGATGGCTGAATATTTTCATTCAACATTTTTAATCTCCTGGCTTGCCTAAAAGCGTCACTCGTCAACCGCCCAACAAGCTCGAATTAAAATATTGAGCTAAAAATATTAAGGAAAGTAGTACTTCAAAAGCTTCGCAACGACGAGCGGCAGGCTCCTACCAAGAGCACCTCCATTTCTACACCATAAAATGAAATAATGCAACTCATAGTCAAAGTATCCGTAAGGCAGGTGGAATTGAATATTTTGTCAATACATTTGGGTAATCGGCGGTCAGAAGTGGGCGCTGAACAATTGCGCTCCCCCTTTTCTCATGTGCAAAACATCCAGTGAAAATATACAATAGCTAGCATTATGACTAAAAATAGCTTTCCAGATAACCTTGATGGCCTCTACAAACAAGAGCGATTTCTTCGAGAGAAGGCCATTGAGATAATCCAAAATAAACCAAAATTGTCCTTACATTCTCGCGCCATTGAAAGTGCAATGAGCTTGGCCAACATCGTAGTGGATTATCCGGAGGAGGATGAAAACTTTAAGGTAATAAAGATGCTCAGTATAAGGATGTTCAACGCATTGGGAGCAAGCCTGACACTCATATTTTCCGGCTATCATCAAAATAGTGGCATGATTATGCGTGACATACTAGAAACAGTGTTCCTCATGGATTTATTCAAAACCGATCGTACCGCAATTGAACGTTGGCGTTTCGCCGATATAAAAACGAAGCGCAAAGATTTTTCACCGGTTGCTGTAAGAAAGGCCCTTGATGAACGCGATGGGCTTCAAACTAAGAAACGGGAAAAAGCCTATAAAATGTTCTCTGAGCTTGCAGCACATCCAAATATGCATTCGCAACACATGCTACGTCCAGAGAAGGGCGGAGATATTGTTACCGGACCATTTATGGAGGAAACTACTCTTGAAGCAGGAGTTTCTGAACTAGGAAGAATTGCTATACAAGCAGGAGAGATTATGAATGCTTTTCTTCTTGAAGGATGGGATCGCGATAATATCCGAGCTTGTTTTGCTTTAACCAAGAACGAATGGATGGAAACATTCTACAAATAAACGTATAGGAAAACGCGACCTAGCCCAGATTATCCCTCGTAACTTTTTGTGCTCGAAAGAAAGAACGGCCAGAAGCGGACATAGAGTTTTCCTGAAAGCGGACGCTCATCTTAGAAGGGGAAACGCCCCCTTTCCTTAGCTATTATTTAAAAGTTGATTCTATTTAAACTATCTTTAAATACTTCATTTTTCGACTCTTTTAGCAAAATATCCTTTAATTTCTCCCAATATTCTTTATCAACAGAATGGGAAACTTCTGAGAGAATCTCAAAGGCAAGTGCAGCCTCAAATTTGAGCCACTTTTCACTCATTAGAATTTGCGTTCTCGATGAATTAAGATCTAGATCCATAGCTCCGCAAATATCGACAACCAATAAAATGGGCATTGGCCATTTTAAACTCACTTGATTTTTTTGCATTGACCAAACGTCTGGAAACAAGCTTGATGGAACTTCAATACCGTGTAGCGAAATTCGTGACTTAGAGTGTGCAAGAC